>JAFGRR010000571.1 GCA_016935035.1 Phycisphaerae bacterium
ACGGCTTCGTCCTTTTCGCCAATCAGGCGCTGGGCCTCGCGCTCGATGTCGGCCAGGTCGGGCGGCAGCGTCATGCTCTTGATGCGGATGCGGGCGCCGGCCTCATCGATGATGTCGATGGCCTTGTCGGGCAGCACGCGGCCGGAAATGTAGCGGTGCGAAAGCTGGACGGCGTTTTCGAGCGCAATGTCCGTGATCTGCACGCGGTGGTGCGCCTCGTAACGATCGCGCAGGCCCTTGAGAATCTCCAGCGTGTGCTGGGTCGTGGGCTCGTCGACGTGAATCGACTGGAAACGCCGGGCCAGGGCCGCATCCTTCTCAATGTACTTACGGTACTCGTCGAAAGTCGTGGCGCCGATGCACTGGATCTCGCCGCGCGACAGCGCCGGCTTGAGCACGTTGGACGCGTCGATGGCGCCCTCGGCGCCGCCGGCACCAACCAACGTGTGCAGCTCATCAATGAACAGAATCACGTTTCGCGCTCGGCGGACCTCGTTCATGACCGCCTTGATGCGTTCCTCGAACTGACCGCGGTACTTCGTGCCGGCCACCATCATCGCCAGGTCGAGGATGACGATCCGGCGGTTGTGCAGGATCTCGGGCACCTGGTGGTTGATGATCTTCTGGGCCAGGCCCTCAACGATGGCGGTCTTGCCGACACCAGCCTCGCCGAGCAGCACGGGGTTGTTCTTCATGCGGCGGCAGAGGACGGTTATGACGCGTTCGATTTCATTCGCGCGTCCGATGACGGGGTCGAGCTTGTTTTCGCGCGCGAGTTCGGTGAGGTCGCGGCCGAAGGAATCCAGAGCGGGCGTCTTGCCTTTGTCGCCCTTCTTGGCGACCTCGGGCGGCCCGGTCATGGTGGCGGTTTCCTCGTTCTCGACGCCGGCGCCGAGGAGGTTAAGCACCTCTTCGCGCACGTCCTCAAGCTTGAGGCCGAGGTTCATGAGGACCTGGGCGGCGACACCGTCCTGCTCGCGGAGCAGGCCGAGCAGGAGATGCTCGGTACCGACATAGTTGTGGTTGAGGTTGCGGGCCTCTTCGATGGCGTACTCGATAACTCGTTTAGCACGAGGAGTTTGCGGGAGTTTGCCCATCGTGACCATCTCGGGACCGCTCTTGACGAGCTTCTCGACCTCGAGCCGGATCTTGCGCAGGTCGACGCCGAGGTTCTTGAGCACATTGGCCCCGACGCCTGACCCCTCCTTGACGAGACCGAGGAGTATGTGTTCGGTCCCGATATACTCGTGATTGAAGCGCTGGGCCTCCTGGTTAGCCAGGGCCATGACCTTTCGCGCTCGATCCGTAAAGCGTTCGAACATAACTCCGTATCTCCTTGGCAGCACGCGGCTTAGAGTGGATACACCCGACCGCGGCGACCTCCCGCCAACGTGCCCAGGGGATTGTAGTCCACGGTATTATCGCCAGCAAGCACCGACGAGCTCATACCGTTATATCGTCACGGAAACCTGAGGCTATGAGCCGCTATCGCTTGTGGTGGGCCTGTCAGGTGGACTTTTTGCCGTCGAGCTTTCGGGAAGCGTGGGGCTTTTGCGCGGTGCGGGGTGCAGTGGATTGCATTCACCTGCCGTTGGCCGGGTCGTCTGACGAGAACGTGTCGCCCTCCGCCTTGAGTTTGGCGAGGCTCTGTTGGCGGAGGTCGCGATAGAGGTGGTGGTGGTCGAGACGGCGGACTACCTCCCAGGCTTCGATGGCCTCAACGCCGTGGCCGGCGGCGGTCAGGGCCTGGGCCAGGCGATAGGCGACCAGCAACTCGTTCTGGGCGAGATGCCGGATGGGCTCCAGCGCGGCCAGTGCGTCTAGCGGCTGACCCTCGGCCAGCAATGCGTGGACGTCGCGCAGGGCCGTGTCGCGAACATGGTCGGCGTCGACATGTCGCAGCTCGCGCAGGCAGTACAGCAGCCGTATCTGTGCCCCGAAGTATGCCCCCCCACTGACGCCGATGCTCAGACCCTGAACTAATGCCGAGAAGTCGTCCGGAAACAGCAGAGTCGATGTGACGGCGAGATTGGCGCAGGCGGCAAAAAGCAGGCCGACGGTTACGCCCGACCAGGCGCGACCGAGCAAAATCAGCCCGCCGCCCGGGACGAACAGGTTAAGCACCTTGGCGGCGGCGGCGTTGGCCGGCGCGATCATGAGGCCCCCTTTCGCTGCGCGGACGCGTGCTCCACCAGACCGCGGTAGAGGCTCTCAATCTGGCTGACGCGGTCCTCGATCGCATGATAACGCTTCACGTATGCCCGCGCCGATTCGAGGATGCCGACCACACTCGGACGCTGCTCCAGTAGCCGCGTCAGGTGGTAGGCGAGTTCCTGTGCCGAACCGGGCGCAAACTGCACGGCCGTCTCACCCTCGATGAACCACTCGGCAGTCTGGTCGCGCGAGGCAACGACGAAGACGTTGGACGCCATCGCCAGCAGCGGCGCAACGGCGACGGCCCGCTGCCAGGCGGGAATCACGAGAATGTCGGCGGCGCTCACGGCCAGCTCGCCAAAGCGCGGCCCCTCGATCAACGAGAAGCAGTCCTCAACGCCGTGCTCGCGAATCATTGCCCAGGTATGGCGATCGCCGGTGTCGCGTCCGACCAGCGCGACGTGGAGTTCGCGTCCTTCGCGCCGCAGTTGGCTAACCGCCGCGATCAGCACAGAGAGTCCGGTGAAGCGGTCAAGCCGGCCATTCCAGACGATGGCGGGAGTACGTTCGGCGTCGCGGGCTGCCGGCGTCGCAGGCAGCGCGATCGCGGGTTTCAGCACGGCGACCGAGCCGGACAATTCCGGTGCACCGCGCGCAAGCGCGGCGCGCTGGGCATCGCAACTGGCTATGACGCGCATGTCGGGCCCCGGGCGCCGCCGCAGAACCCGCTCGATATCGAGCCGAGATGTTACATGCGCGACGAGGGGTAGTTGGTTGCTGGCGGCCCAGCGGCGCAGTGGCGTCAGCGCGTTCAGGCCCCAAAGATGCGCCGCGTGCGGGGTGTGCGGCAGTCGGCTCGCGAAATAGCGTTCCAGCAGCCAGCCGTGCCAGCCGGTGAAGCTGGGGACGCCTACGATCGGCGTTTCGTCGCCGAGGGCATCATGCGCGGTCGCGGTATCGTCGGTAAGCAACGTGGAAGCGATGTTGCGCTGGCGCAGGTGCTCGACGCTGGCGCGGAGCATGGGGCCGAAGCGTGCCAGGCAGCTCGCGTCGATCACGTGCAGGACGTGCAGCGGCGGCAAGTCCTCCGGGCGATGCGTGGGATGCACAATGTTCAGTGACATCGGCGTTGAAGATAGCACGGTCCGCGCCCGGCGTCAGCCCGTGCCGCCGACATCCTTGTCATCGTGGGGCCCCGGACTGCGCAGGATGCGGTACATGCAGAACGCGTTCAGGGCCAGCACGAAGACGACACTGACGATCATCACTACTGCGCCGGCAGTCGTCAGATTGACCGGCGTAAGTTCGGATTGTGCCAGCAGCGCGATCATGTGGCCGCCTCCCAGTCGATGCCGGCCTGCTCGGCCTGTTCAATGGTGCGGCCGATGCGATTACGGCAGGCCACATCGCTCAGCACGAAGAGTAGCAGCAGAAACAGGAAGATGCCGAGGAAGACGAAGCGGGCGACGTTCGCATCGACGACCGCCGACTTGCCGGCCGCCGCGACCTCCGCGCGAACCTGCTCGACATAGGCAGCAACGCGGTCGGTGTTGAACGTCTCGCCGTACGCCGAGAGCCGCCGAATGCGGTTCGCCAGGGCCTTGGCGTTCAGGGTATCAACGGCGAGGAAGCCGCCGGCCACGAGCGGGACGTCCTGGGCGCTCGACAGCGGCGGTAGGCCGAACTGGTTCATCAACTCACGGGCGAGGAACGAGCGCCGTTCGGTCTGGTCGGTATATGCGTCAGCGGCAGCACGCGTGTCTGTCACCCAGACGCGCACCTCCTCCGGATCATCATCGGCGCCGGCGGCCGCCAGAGCCTCGATCAGCAGATCGCTGGCCGGGGCGTCGTCGATGTCGGCATTAGCCAGTTGCTCCGGCAGCGTGCAACACGGCAGCAGGACGGCCTCGGCCTTGGCCTCCATGGCCTTGGTCCGCTGTTTCGACGGATCCATGCCTTCGAGGTATCCGGGCAGCGTGTTCCATGACCAGGCGATCAGAATCAGGATCAAGAACGCCGGCGTGATGTAACGTAGCATGAACGCCATGAATTTCGGCACGCGGAAGTCAGCGCCGCGGTTCATCTCGCGCACGCCACGCTTGGCACCGATCACCCAGCCGAACATGATGACCAATCCGGTGGCGGCGATGATCATGAGCAGATTGCACCAGAAGTCGGTGTAGTCGAGCGCAAGGACGTTCTTGCTGAAGTACATGGTCAGTGCTGCGCCGGCGGCGGTGACCACGCCGAGGACCGCCACACTGGAACGTCGCCCGAGTCCAAAGCCATCTTCGAGGAAGGCGATGGCCGGCTGCAACATGCTGAGCGAGCTGGTGACCGCCGCCAGAAACAACAGGCCGAACCACAGTGCGCCGAAGAAGCTGCCCCAGAACGCTCCGCCGGGCATAAAGTGCATGATGGCCGGGACGGTGACGAAGCCGA
>JAFGRR010000572.1 GCA_016935035.1 Phycisphaerae bacterium
GAAACGCGGCGATGATCGCGCGCGGTGGGTCGATGGCCTCCAACGTCGTATCCGTCAGCAGCACACCGCAGCCGTAGCGTTCGAGCACCGCCTGGGCCCGCTCGCGGGTCAGTCGCTGCAACTCCGACTTCGCCACCGTCAAAGCGGCATCCACCGGCAGTACCGCCAGCGCGTCGATCAACTCCGCCTGCACCGTGTCACGCACCAGCTTGTCCGGGTCCTCGGCGACAAACAGATACGCGGCGGGATCGATGACCTGATATTGCACGACCATCGTGATCTTGAGGATGTTGACGTCGCCGGTCAGCATGTCGCTGACGGGGCTGGCGGTCAGCGAGGCCACTTCGCCGCGCGCGATCGCCTCGCGCCGCTCGGGCAACAGGCCCACATACACACGCCGCACTTCGGACGTGGTTGGCTGATCCACCCGGCAGAACGGCCACGGCAAGGCGTAGTGCAGCCCCGGCGGCACACGCCGACTCCACTCCGGCGCACGCCCGAACCAGCGCACAACGCCCAACTCCTCGGGTTGAATGAAGTAGAAGCCCGAGGCGGCGTAGGCCGCCAGCAACACGATGACGGCCGTCAGGATCCAGTTCGTGCGGATGCGCATGGTGCGCTACTCCCGGCCGGCTGGCTGCGACGCCGGCACCGGCAACGGCTCGTCCGCCGTGCGATTCAACAACCGCAAAAACTCACTTGTGCCCGAGAGAATCGCGACCGTCTTGTCATCGAGCGTCTTCTCGTATGTCTCCAGCGTTCGCATGAAGTTGTAGAACTCGGGGTCCTGGCCGTAAGCCGACGCGTAGATGCTCGCCGCCTCGGCGTCGGCCTGGCCGCGGACCTTTTCGGTTTCCTCGAACGCCTCGGCGAGAATCTCCTCACGCTCGCGGTTGGCCTCGGCGCGAATGACCGTCGCCTTCTCTAGACCCTCGGAGCGGTAGCGCGTCGCGATCGTCTCACGCTCGGCACGCATGCGATCGAAGACGTTGCGGCGGTTCTGCTCGGGGAAATTCAGACGTTGAATGCGGATGTCCACGATCTCGATGCCGTAGTCCTTCACGCGGTCGGCGCACACCTTGCGAATGTCGCCGAGAAACTTGTCCCACTGGCGCGCGGCGGGATCAGTCGATACAAGGGCGGCGAAATCGTAATTACCGAGCGCGGTGCCCAGTTCCGACACGACCAGGTCGCCCAGGCGTGCCTCGGCACTGGCGCGGTCACGCATGGTCTGAAGGAATTGCAGGACGGCGTCCGCGCTGGGTTTGATGCGCCAGCAGGTATACGTGGTAACCATGACGTTCTTGCCGATGCCCGAGCTTTCATCCTTCGTCAAATACTCCTTGTCGGGCTGGCCGGGAGCCGGGTTTTCGAGCACCAACAAGCGATTGTCGAAGCGAACGAGCAAGTCGATCGGCCACGGCCATTTGACGTACAACCCTGGATCAACGATCGACTTCACCGGTGCGCCGAAACGCATCTGCACCGTGTACTCCGTCTCATCCACAACGAAGAAGCAACTCAGGGCAATGGCCGCCACAACGGCGATCACGACCAGAATGATGATGGTTCGCATGATGTCACTGTCCTTGCGAAGCCGATGTCGCGGAACGCGTGGGGCCACTCGGCCAGATGGCAGGCTCATCCGTCGCATCTGGCTGCACGAACCAGATGTCGATTTCACCAGCGCCGCGCGCGGCCGGCCTCAGGTACTTTCGCAGCTTGGGCAGCACCTTCTCCAGCATTTCAAACTCCAGCCGCCGCGCCGTTATGCGCGGCCACTCGGCATAGACCTTCAGAATCGCCACGAAGCGGTCGGCTTGACCGCGTGCGTCGGCGATCTTGCGTGCCGCGTAGGCGCCGGCCTCGGCCATCTTCCAGGCGGCTTCGCCGCGCGCCAGCGGGATCAGCTCAGCCTCCTGGGCGCGGGCCTCGTTGATCTGCGTCGAACGGTCCTCGAGCGCGCTGGCCACGTCGCGGAACGACTCGTGTACTTCGGACGGCGCGTGTGTGTACAGCAGGCGGAAGGACTCGACCGTTATGCCGCTGTTGTAGCTTCGCAGAAGATCGGCGACCCGAGACTCAATCTCGTGCTCGTGGGCGCGGCGCCGAATGGTGAACACCGTGTTGATCGACGTGCCCGCGAACACCTCGCGCATCATCGCCAATGTCGCGCCCGTGACCAGCGCCTCGCGGTCGGCGATGCCGTATTGGAACTGAATGACCTCGTTGGGATCGACGCTCCAGTGCACGACCGCCTGTATGTCGGCGATGTTCTCGTCGCCGATCAGGTTCCATGAATCCGGCGCGGCGGATACGGCAGACGACTCATCCAACAGGCCGACCACCGTGCGCCGGACGGCCGGAACAGCCACGCGGTCGGCGGCGTCGATCGGATACGGCCAGGCATAGTGCAGCCCGGGCTGCGCGTCGGCCTGCACAATGGCACCAAAACGCCGCACGATGCCGACTTCGCCCGGCCACACCATGTAGAACCCGGACGCGAAGTACGCCGCCAGAACGATGACCACGGTCCCGACACGCACTCCGCCACGTGTGACTGGCAGAGAAAGACGCTGCTTGAGCCACAGCGCGATACGCTCCGACACGCCTGTTCGACGCAGGCTGGCTATGCCGAGAATGATGAACAGGATGGCGCCGAGCTGCTTGACCAGCGTCGGCACGAGCGGCTCATCAAGCACCCGGGATTGCAGACCGACGGTCAGCGTCTCCAGCATGTCGTTGGTGACCACGCCGGCGGCCAGCGCCACAACCACGATCGTAATGAGATAGACCATAACCGTGCGGCGGCCGAGTTGTTGGTACAGCACGCCCAGCGAGCCGATGTTCGTCGCCGGCCCGACCAGCAGGAACACGAGGCCCGCGCCCGGGCTGACACCCTGTGCGATGAAGGCGGCCGCGATTGGCGTTGACGCTTCGTTACAAACATACAGCGGCACGCCGATGAGAATCATCAGCAGCATTGATTGCAGCTCGCCGCCCAGTATTCGCGTGAGGACCTCGGGCGGCAGCCACGCTTGAATGGCGGCGGCAACGAATATCCCGATCACGATCCAGATGAAAATCGAGTCGAAGAGATTCACAAAGGCCCGGCGCAGACCGTGCCGTACACCGTCAGTGCCTTGGTCGTCATCGCTCAGTACGTCGTCGCTAACGCAGCAGCCACCCTGGCCACATTCACCGGCATAACTGTTTTCCGGCGGTCCCGCCGTGCTATTGGGGTCTGTGAGGTTCTCAGCCAGGCCCGCGGCAATCGCGCTGGCACAGGCGGCGATCGGGCGAATGATCGCCAGCGCCGGCCCCAGCAGCGCGTATGTCAGTAGTACCGAAGTGACGCTTGTTTCGGGCGTGGAGACCAGGAAGGACAGTGTCGCGCCGCGGCTGGCTCCCTTGCGCCGCAGCGTGAGCGCGGCCGGTAGCACGCTGCACGAGCACAGCGGCAGTGGCGCGCCGATTAACGTACCCAACAGAACGGAACGCGTTTTCGAGCCGCTCAGATACCCGATAACCCGCCGGCCCGACAGCAGACCGTCCAGCAATCCGGCCAGCAGAAAGCCGAAGAGTATGAAGACGGCTGATTCGCACAGGATGTCCCAGGCTGTCCAGAGCAAGGCAACCCTCGTCTCAATGGCCCCGCGCGGATTATACGTCTACAACGCCAGTGTGCCAGTGATCGCGGTGGGGCGTATGTGGGCGTGTTCAATGTGCCCGCAACTGCTATACTGTTGACAGTGGCACGCGGGCAGAGCGGCGTTTGGCCGCGGTCGCCAGACGAGGGGCACACGGGAAGACGGGTCGCGTACCCGCTCGCGTCAGTTGAGCATCTACCGCAACGTGTGGACGTGGAATTCCACTCGACCGGACTCGGCAACACTCGATTCAGGAAGGCATTGGCGTGTCAAAACGCAAGAAGACGAAGCAACCCTCAAAGCCCAAGCCCACTCACCGGGCAAAGGCTGGATGGGTCGTGGCCGCCGTGTTGTTGCCGGCTGTAGTCGCAATCGCAGGCGCCTGGTACGCCACGCAGGGGCGCGGGAGTGACGCAACGCCCGACAACGCTCCGTCATCGACGGTCACCAGCGATGCCACGCCGGCGCCGGATTCTCCGCGGGTGCTGAGCATTCCCGCGACGAACGTCGTGTTTTTCCTGATCGACACACTGCGTGCGGACCGTCTGGGCACGTATGGCTATCACGAACACGAAACCAGCCCGTTCATCGACCAAGTGGCGGCCCATGGCGTGGTTTTCGAA
>JAFGRR010000573.1 GCA_016935035.1 Phycisphaerae bacterium
CCGGCGAACTTTGATGAGCTGCTAGACGATCCGCGCGTTGAGGCACGCTTCTACAAGGACCAGGACGAGTTCATGCCGTATTGGGCCGAGTTCTGGCCTGCCTCTTTGCTGTTGGCGGATGCGATCGCGGCCTGGCCGCGGCCGGCAGCCGATCGAGAAGCACCACTTGTTCTGGAGTTGGGGTGCGGGTTGGGGCTGATCAGTCTCGTTGCCGCTGAGCGTGGCTATCGCGTCATCGCAAGTGATTACGACGATGACGCGCTGGCATTTGTCGCGGAGAACGTCCGACGCAATGGCGTGGCCGGCGTCACCACACGCTTCATCGACTGGCGCCAGACATACGATGATCTGCGGCCGGATCGCATCGTGGCGGCCGAGGTCACATACGAGTCACGCAGTCTGGAACCGATCGCGGCTTTTCTGCGGACGCACCTGAGGCCTGGCGGCGAAGTGCTGTTCGTGGACCGCAATCGGGGCGTGGCCGACCCGTTCGCAAAAGTCGTGAAGGAGCACGGGCTGGAGATGAACGTCACGTCCGCCGAGCGGCCTGACGCTGATGGCAAGCTGATCAGTGGGCGTTTCTTCCGCCTGTGGCATGCGGGGCATCCGCCGATGATGGACACGGACGCCGGCTGATTTAGCCGACGTTCTCGACGCCGGCGATCTCGGGGACCTGGGCGCGCAGCAGTTGTTCGAGCCCCATCTTGAGTGTCTGGGTAGCGGCGGGGCAGCCGGCGCAGGCACCCTTGAGCCGCACTTCGACCATCTGATCCGGGCGCAGGGCCACGAATTCGACGTCTCCGCCGTGAGCCTGTGTTACCACGCGAAACTGCTCGACCACATCCTTGACGCGTGTTTCGATATTGGATCCGTCGGCGGGGGTCGTCATGAGTATTCTCCTGGGATCTGGCACCCGTTCGTGCCGCTGCGGCTGTAACAAGCACCGAGGCGCGGCTGGGCCGCATTGGGCCAGGCGGGACTCGAACCCGCACTTGCAGGATTTTAAGTCCTGTGCCTCTGCCGGTTGGGCTACTGGCCCGCCCGCCGCGCAGGGTGGCATTCTACGGGTTTGGCGCGTTCGGTTGTAGCCGTATTGCGGCAGAATGGCGGGACTGCCAGCCGGCACTTATCTCGCGCGGCACTTCATGATAGTCTGATCGATCCTATGGCGATCGTAGCCCGTCGGACAGGAGCGGATGTGAAAACAGCCTGGATAATCTCGATCGGCACGGAACTGACGCTCGGTCAGACCGTAGATACCAACGGAGCCTGGTTGGCCCAGCGGCTCGCCGCGCTCGGCATTCAGACCGACCGGCACGTGGCGGTGGCGGATGATCTGGCGGCGACTGCGGATGTCGCGCTGGCGGCCGCGGGCGCCGCGGAAGTGGTGCTGATCACTGGCGGCCTGGGGCCGACGGACGATGACCTGACGCGCGCAGCCCTGGCACGGGCGGCAGGTGTGGAATTGGTGTTTGATGAGACGAGTTTGGCGCACATTCGCGGTTTTTTCGCGGCGCGCGGCCGGGAGATGCTCGAACGAAATCGCACGCAGGCCATGTTGCCGCGTGGTGCGAAAGCGATTCTGAACACCTGCGGTACGGCGCCGGGAGTTGAGCTGAGACTCCGTGGATGCCCGTGCTACGTGATGCCGGGCGTGCCGTTTGAGATGCGTGCGATGTTCGAGCGGGACATAGAGCCGGTGTTGCGAGTAGCGGCCGCCGGTCGGGCCCTGCGGCAGCGGCGGCTGCACCTGTTTGGCATGCCGGAGTCCGAGGTCGGCGACGTGCTCGCGGATCTGATGGTGCGTGGACGCAACCCCGAGGTCGGGACGACCGCGACGCTCGGGATCATCGGCGTGCGGATCAATGCCGCTGGCGACTCGGCGGCTGAGGCCGATGTACTGCTGGACGAGACCGAGCGCGAGGTGCGTCAGCGCATCGGTACCCCCGTCTTCGGGAGGGATGAGGACACGCTGGCCGGTGTGGTGGGGAGGATGCTGGTCGGGCGCGGTGCCACGGTCAGCACGGCGGAATCCTGCACCGGCGGCCTGATCGCCAAGGAATTGACGGATGTCGCCGGCAGCAGTGCTTATTTCCTGGGCGGTGCCGTGACGTACAGCAATGCAGCGAAGACGGCGGTGCTTGGTGTGGACGAAGAGTTGATCGCGGCTCACGGGGCTGTGAGCGAGCCAGTGGCGGCAGCCATGGCGTCCGGCGCGCGAGCGCGTTTCGGCAGTGACTATGCGGTCTCGACGACGGGAATCGCCGGTCCGGGTGGCGGAACGGCCCAGAAACCGGTGGGGTTGGTATACATCGGCTTGGCGACGCCGACGGACACGGTAGTACTGGAACGCCGATTCGGCGGCTCGGTGCCGCGAGAAGCGATCCGCGAGTGGGCGGCACGGACGGCCCTGAACCGGTTACGGACGTGGCTGCTGGAAGGATGAAGCCCGTGCGCGTCGGGGTTGGCGCCCTTACGCGTGAGGCGAAATCGGCCGATAATGTGGGCAAGGACCATGACCTGCGCGGCCGGCGACCATGATCGCATGTGTCGGGCGGAACAGGAGTTGGATTAATGATGCGCTATCTAACCGTATGTTGCCTGGGTGTCATCGCCCTGGCTGCACCGCTACGTGCCCAGGATTCGACGGCCGCGAACATCGTCGGCGATGAAGCCGCCGCCGAGGCGGTCGCCGAAGAAGAGCCCACCGCGCCGCTTGAGAACGTCGACGAGCTGAAGGCCATGTCGTTCGAGGAGCTTCTGGCAGAGGCTCGGCGCCTGATCGACGACGGGGAGATACGGAAGTCCATTCCGTACATTCAGATGGCCCGCACGCGCGACGACACCAGCCCGGGACTGAAGACGTTGCGCGGCGAGGTGTTGCTGGCGACGGGCAATATCCAGGAAGCCCGGCCGCTGCTGATGGAAGCCTATCACGCGGACGCCAACGACTTCCGCGTCAACTACGCTCTGGGTCGGCTTTATCTCGGTACGCGGATCTGGCGTCAGGCATACGTGTATCTCGAACATGCCGAGCAACTGGCTCCGCTCGACCGATCGACGGAGGTTCAGCGCGCCCTGGCGGAGGCCTATCTCGGCGCGCGCCAGATCAGCAGGGCTACCGAGTTTGCGGAAAAGGCCGCCCGTGGTGCACGCGGGCAGGACAACGAATACACCGTTTGGCGCACCCTGGTCGCGGTGTTGATCGAGAACCGAGAGTTTGAGCGTGCCATTAGCGAAGCCGAACATCTGGTCGAGCTCGCCGAGCGCGAATACACCGCCGATCCAGGCGACGCCAAGAAGTTGACGCAGTTGAGCAATGCACGTCAGATTCTGGTGGCGGCGCTCCAAACGTCGGGTACAGAGTTGTTCGCCAGCGGTCCGGACGGGATGCCGACGGATCAGGTAGTCCCAGGGGCGGAGGCGCGCGTGGCGGCGCTGATCAAGCATGTTGGTGAGATCATGGCGCTTCAGGCCGAGGTTCAGCGGATCCTGGCCTACCATGATGTGGTCACGCTGGCCGAGAGAGCGGTGCAATACGACCCGACAAATGCCGACTATCAACGTGATCTGGGGTTGCTGCTGGTTGAGATCAGCAAGTACGACGAGGCGATTGTCGCGTTTGAGAAGGCCCTTGAGCTGAACCCAGGCGACCAGATCTCGGCCCGGAACCTCGAATTGCTGCGTGGCAAACAACCGACCAGCCAGCCAGCGTCATCAACGCCAGGCGACACGCCGGCGGAGACGCCGTAGGGGCGACACTGAACAAACATCGTATTCCCGTCGCCGATGTGAGTACGCCGAAAAACAAACCACCCCCCAATCGTGACGATTGGGGGGTGGTGATGTATTTCGGATTCGGATTGGTTGTCTAGTCCACGCCCGAGCGCGCGTCGTAGTCGTGTACCTCGGCGCCGCGCTCATCGACGACCTTCCACACCAACTGCGGGAAGGCGGGGTCCTGGTCATCACGAATGAAAACGTAGTCGATGCGGCCGCCACGGAGGAACTCATAGTCCTCGGCGTTGGCGGCGCTGACGCCCGAGGGGGCCAGTTGCTGCCAGCCCTCGCGCTGATCGCCGGTCTCGCAGACGGTGCCCTGAATCTCGTTGGGTTCACGGCGTCCTGAGCCGGCGCCCGAGGTCGGGGTGCCGCTCATCAGGTCGCTGCTATCGACGTAGTACCACGCGTCGCGGAGGCAGTTGGCGGCGCCGGTGCTTTGATTGGTGTCGCAGGGGTTGCCGCTGTTGTTGATCGTGATGAGGTTGGCGCCCTCGCCGGTGCCGGGATTGTGGAAGAGGATGAGATTCGGCACCGGTAGTTGTGCTCCGGCGCTGGTGAAGAAGTTGTCGTAGGTCGGGAGCGTTCCCTGCGCGGGTCCGATGGCGGAGGCCAGGGTCCTGGTGGTGGTTCCGCCTGTGGACTGGAAGCGGCCGCTTTCGTGGTAGTAGATCAGGGCCGGCCCCGTGAAGCAGTAGTTGCCGAAGACGCGTTCCTCGCCGGCATCAACCTCGATCGTGTAGCCGTTGGCACGGTAGAGGTCGTAATCATCCGGGCAGACGGCTCCGTCGGCATAGCCGTCCGTGCCGGTGGCGTCATACACATACGCAACCATCACAAGGAAATAGTGAATGTAGTCCTCGGGTGTCTCGTTGCGCATGCTGATGCGGATGTAGCGGCGACTCTGCGACTCGGTACAGGGATTGACGTTGGATCGGTCGTTCCCGCTGGTGATCCCGCCGCTGGTGAAACCGGTGCTTCCGGGACCCGAGGCGGCGGTGGCAGAGCCGGTCGACTCATAAGGCGACCCAAAGATGCTGAGGCCTTGGTAGCCTCCCATGCAACCAGCGCACCAGAGCGTGGCACAAGCCAGCACGATTGTGAGGCCGGCGAACTCAGGTGCTCGAAGTGATCGAGTCTTACGCATGCTGGATACTCCAGTTTGCCAGGCAGGCCGTCGCGCATTGTCGATAATCCGCACAAGCGCGGGCCCCAGGTATGGGAAAAAACGCCTGATTGCACTATATACGCCACCAGGATTCCCGACAAGCTGACCGAGCCCGGAGGCCTGGGCCCTGGGCGAGTAGCGGAGCACACGATGGCGACTGACGAGCCGAACACCGCGCCTGCCAAGGTGCTGATCGCCGACGACAACCCGCAGATTCTCGAATTGCTGGAGGCCTACCTGGATCCGCTGCCGGTACGCGTCACTACCGCCATAGATGGCCAGGAGGCGCTGGTGGCGGTTGAGCGCGAACTGCCCGACCTGATCCTGCTGGACATCATGATGCCGAAGCGCAGCGGTTTCGAGGTGTGCCGCTCGCTGAAGGACGACGCCCGCTATCGCGACGTTCCGATCGTCATGGTGACCGCGCTGAACGAGGTGGGTGACGTCGAGCGTGCCCGCGAATGCGGTGCCGACGAGTTCATCACCAAACCCGTCAACAAGATCGAGTTGCTGGAGCTTGTCCGCAACCTGCTCCAATTGCGCCAACTCAAGCATCCGCCCGGTGAGGCCGACGGCTAGCGCGGTTGCGTGGTTGGTGGTGGTGTATCGGCGACTGGCGCGCGAGAGGCGGGCACGATCCGTATTGACTCATCGGGGATGCCGCGCGCCCGGAGCCCATCGAGCAGGGCGTGCACGTCCGCGCGCAGTGGACGATCGGCGTGGATGACCTGGACGTGGTCCGGACGCAAGCGTCGCGCTGATTGGAGCAAGTCAGCGAAATCGGCCGCCGAGACGACCCGCTCATTTACGGCCAGGACGCCGCGGAAGTCCAGCGTCGCCACGCACTCCCGAGGTTGAGCCGCGCGGATCACCATTGTCACCGGCGTTTCGGGCGGCGGGATGGCGGCCGTGTTGGCGCAGACCCATAGCTCTTCGAGCCGGCTGGGGAAGCTGCGCGTGTAGGAAATCAGGCTGTCGGGTTTGTCGACGACGGCGATGCCGGCGCCGCTGGCGTCGGACGCAGAGGTGCCATCCGGTAGGATGACCGAGCCGCCGAAGATCCACGGCCGCGCGACCGGCGGACAGCCGTACTCGTACTCGCGCAGCCAATCATATGCATTCACCTGACGGCGCTGGCCGTCGGCTACCCACTCGAACAAGATGTCCACCAGGTCGCCAGTTGGTGGGTCGAAGGCGTCGCGGGATTCGTTCCAGCGCGGCGGGTGTCCGGGGGTTAGGCCGATCAAGCCAAGTGCCATGTAGATGTGCATGGCCGAGGCCTCGCAGCGGACGATGCTCTCGTGCTCCTTGCCTGGAAAGCAGGCGAGGAACTCCAGTGTGCCGGCGCGCAGCACGACGCGTGTGTCCACCAGCACGGCGCGTGACGCCCAGTCGATGCGCACGCCGGGTTGAAACGCAACGGGTTCGCGTCTGACTCGTGTGGGCTGTGACGAGGGCGAACCGCTTGGTGGGTCGTCTGAGTTGGCGGCTGGCGGCATGACCATCAGCAGTGTGAAGGCCAGTAACGAAAACCGCCCGACGCGTGACGCCGGGCGGTGTTGGCTTCTGGGTGACCGCATTGTGAGTTCCGTTTAGTCGCCCGTGCTCCCCAGTGTTGGGAAGGCCTCGGCCTCAGCCTCCTCGGGAATGATGATGCTGGACTTGAGGAGGACGTAGATCGTCTGGGTGTCCTTGACCGTCGAGGTATTCGTGAAGGCGCGTTTGAGGATCGGGATCTGGCTGAGGATCGGGACGCCGACGTCGATTTCGGCCTCGCCGACACGTTTGATTCCACCAAGCAGCACGGTGCCGCCATCTGGGATCGAGGCGACGGTGTTGATGGTGTTCTGATCCTGCTCGTATTTCTCGACGGTCAGTCCTGGGCTGTTGCCGCTGGCCCGTTGGACGGTGAATGGCGTAATGATCGGTTCGCCGTTGTTCTCGATCCGAATGTTGACGGTGACGTACTGTTTATTGGGGGTCACGTTGACATTGCGCAGGGTCATGGTGA
>JAFGRR010000574.1 GCA_016935035.1 Phycisphaerae bacterium
AGCCATCGGCCGCGCAGAAACCGGCTTATGGATGCGCGATGTACGCCGGTTGCCTGCTCGATTCTCAGCAGGGGTTCACCGCTTGACAGAATCACTTCCCGTAGTTTCTCAGATACGCTACTCATGTTGTGAATTATCACACATGTTGTCGCCGGTGTCAAGCTCAGTCTCCGCGTGTGACAGAACGTGATAGCGGCCAGTCGCCGGCTGCGCGCATCGCGGCGACGGTCTCCGCCAGCGCTTCAGCCTCAGCATGCTCGCGTGCCTGCATGCCGTCATACTCACGGATCGCGGCGCGCTCTTCGAACCAGACACGCCAGTCGGCCGGTAGTTCATCGGGCGTCGCGCGCAGTGTCACGGACTGTGAGCGACCATCGAAGCTATCAGGCGATGGACTATCAACGGCGTTGCCGGTGATAAGCTGTTCAAGGAAGGCTCGGGCGTCAAACATCGTTGATATACCCCTTGCGCATGTACCGCGATGTACCGCAAGTACCGCCATCTGTACCGTGTTCCGCGTACGTCATGCGGGCTCGGCGGCACTTGCGGCACGTGGCGGTACGTTCTCATCGGGTAACCCAAGGTCAAAAGCATAGGTCTCTTCGATTTGCCGGAGCATGCTCAGCGTGACCGTCGAGTACGTCCGTCCGATGTTTCCATGGCCTTTCCGTGTACTGATTCCGTACCGACTCAATGCATTCCCCACGCCTTTCGGCGACCAGCGCCCGAGTGTCACCGGGTCGGTGTCGCGTGCCTGTTTGAGCAAGTCGCCCGCCTTGAGCGTCCGCGCAGTTCCGCACACGACGTGCCCCGCCAGGAGCCGCAACAGCAGCTCGTCCGATTCGGGCACCGCGTCGGTCTGGTTCGACTCGATCACGTGTTCGGCATGATCCTGTATGACCCTCAGCAGCCCGGAGGCGCCGCACGACTCCAGCCACACCGCCAGCGCCATCAGCGGTTGCCACAACTCATAATCCCGGCCGGCAACGGCATCGGGCACGACATCATGCCGACCGACCAGTTCGAGCCAGGTCGTTCCGTGTTCCAATGCCAGCGCGTGCAGATCATCCCGAATGCCTGCCCAGAGCCCGGGTTGTTCGTCGAGCCGCCGTCGTTGTTTCGGTGAGTCGGCCGCCGCGCGGAACATGCTCACGCGGATACACCGCGACGCCAGGGCTTCGGGCAGACTGGCGATTGCTGCCAGGGCTTTCGGGCCGTACACGTCAAACGTCACCCGTTTGAATCCGTCGTTTGCCTTTTCAAGCCGGATTGCCGGGGAGCCGCGCTTGTAGCCACTGAGCAGGATTGACCGCAGGTCGCCAGCATCAGGAGTGCCGTCGCGCAGTCGTTCGGCTTCATCGAGAAGCAATACGCCGCCACGCTCATGCAGCGTGCGGAACAGACAGGGCGCCGTCATGTTCGAGCTTTCGAGCGGCTGAAACACCAGACGCGACAGCACGCGGAACAACGTTGATTTGCCGGTCGCCGCCGGGCCAGTGACATACATGTATGGCACCGACGGCCACGCCGGATACATGTAGGACAGGATCACCCACACGCTCAGCATCGCGACCGTGTCGGCCGCAATGTCCGGCGGGAAATCCAGATAGTACGTGATTCGCTCCGCGACGCGCGACCACACTTCGGCCGGGTCTGGTGCATCAGCACCATCGAGCCAGGTTGCTCGCGCTCGTGCCGACCATCGTGCTCGCATCGTCGGCTCGGGTTCACCGGGCAGCGGGCTAATCCATAACCGCCCACCGTCCGGGAGTTCGAGCGACTCGGTGAGGTCGCAGCGCTCGCGCCGCCCATCGGCATGCCACCGCAGGTACAACGTCCATTTCCCTACCGGCTTGCCACCCAAGAGCCGGACCGATGGGATTGCCAAGCCGGACACGTCGCTAGTGTGAAACAGTTCGGGGCGGATGATCCGGGAGTAGTCCAGTTCATCGACATCCGGTGCGGCATCAGACGCACGTGCCAGACCATCAGCAATACCGAGCAGTTCGCGCTCGACAGCAGCCGATTGTAGCGCCGGGCACTTGTCGATCACGGCTTTCGCGAAGCGCTTACGATGCGATGCTTTCGTCGGGTCGAGCTTGTCGGTGTGTATGAGATCGTCACCCAGTCGCGCGGCGAGCACACCAGTACCATTGCGGCCGGGAGTGTACTTCAGTACGATTTCAGTGTTCACAATCTAAGCCTCTCGGAAGCGGTGGGTCAGCAGCTCGCCGCTTTCGTTTTGATACCAAGATGTACAGAGTCAGCGGCGTCAATCACGGCTCGGACGTGCCGGGCCGTCGCACCGCTCCGCAACCAGGCCCGAGCGTCATTGATTCCGCTGGGCGGCCGGATCACGCGGACACTCGGGCACTGCGCCGCCAACGCCACCGCCAGGATCTCGGCGCCAAGCTGACCGGGCCGGTCACCGTCAGCGACTATCACCGCCGGCCGATCGCGTACCAGATCGCAGACAAGGCCAACACCACCACGACATGATGGGCGACCGACGGCATCGAAGCCGAGCGTCAGCAGGGCGGCGGTGTCCGTCGGGCCTTCGGCGATCAGCACCAAGCCATCAGCAGGAAGGTCGGTTGGTACAAACAGGCCCTCATGCCCACCTTTCACGCTCAACTTGCGGCCGTCTAGGAAACGCCGCCGAATGCCGGTTACGCGTCCCGCCGAATCTGACATCGGGAACGTCCAAGCCGAACCGTCCCAGCCGATGCGCAGCCGCGCCAGGGCTTCGGGCGCAACGCCCAGCCTACTGGCCAGGGCATGCAACATCGACGGCGTAACGGCGGACGCGTACTGCTCCGCGAGCCTGCCGAAGTCCGCCACGGACATGTGCTTCGTGGTCAATATCACGCGGCGGACACGCGGCCGGCCACGCCAGTCGTCATCATCACGGAGTCGATGCAGCCAACCGCCATTGCGAAGCCGCTTGGGCGACTCAATCCGCATGCAGCACGCCGCCGAGCCGTCCACCGTCAGCGTACACCAGTCGGGCCGCTCGC
>JAFGRR010000575.1 GCA_016935035.1 Phycisphaerae bacterium
CGCGGGACATGGGCGGCCCGGTTGGAGCGTGACCAGTATGAGCGTTCGATCTCCGCGAATTAGACCCGAATTGGGGGGCGAGTGCGAGCGGCATTGTCGGCGCGTACCAAACGCGCCGCGTCAGGTTTGGCACAGCGTCCATGAGAGTGGTCAGTCACCTGAGCGCAGGCGCGGTTCCATTGGGCTGCTGAAGAGAATCGCAGTCTAGGGCGTCATAAAGCGGCGTCCTGGCAGACGCCGTCAAGCCGTCCCCACGAGACTCACCTTCTTGACGCAGCCAGCGCTCCCAGGATTTCGTCCTGGGCTACTTTCAACCGTCCCTACGTGACTTGGCTACCGGGTGTTGCGCAGCTCGGCTTCGGCCTGGTGCCAGTCGTGGTCGGGATCGCCGGGCCGGCAGCCGCGGGCGCAGTAGATCTCGTAGGCCCGCCGACGAATCTGCTCCTCGGTAATCGTGTTGGCCACCTCGGCCCTGGCGCGGGAGACCGCCTTGATCGTCTGTCCAACCGTCGCGGTTGCGGGGGTCGTGGTCTTCTTGGTGGTTGTGTGCTTAGTGGTCTTGGCCATTTCTAATAGACCTCCATGTCGTGACGCGCAATGGCGTCACTCAATAATCGCCGCCAATAGCGACGATCTGTCGCGTTGTTAGGGTTCACAATCGGCCCGAAACCGGAGCGGTACGTCAGCACACGGGCTGATACCTGGACATGGGGTCTGTCAAAACCACCATGCATCCCCGGCTACCTCCTTGATCAGCACCGAACGCAGGTAGGCGACGGCTTTCTCGAAGCCTTCCTGCACGCTCATCAGAGCGTCTTCGTGCTCGATACTGATGACTCCATCGTACCCCTTCATTTTAAGCATGCTGATGAAGGGTTTCCAGAACTCGTCGCCGTGACCGTAGCCGCAGGTGCGGAACACCCAACTACGGGCTCCGAGATCCCCATAGCTCTTGGTATCGAGCGTCCCGTTGATCCTGGTGTTGTGGGCGTCGATGCCGGTGTCCTTGCCGTGCACGTGGAAGATGCAGCCGGCGTCACCCAGGACGCGGGCGGACTCAACCGGGTCGATCCCTTGCCAGAAAAAGTGCGAGGGATCGAGGTTGGCGCCTAGTTGCTCGCCGGCGGCGGCACGCAACTTCAGGATCGTTTCAGTATTATAGACGCAGAAGCCCGGATGGGCCTCGAAGGCGATCTTCACACCCTCGTTGGCCGCTTCCTTGTTCTTCTTGGTCCAGAACGGGATCAGCACGTCGTCCCACTGGTACTTGATGATCTGGCTGAATTCCTCCGGCCAGGGGCAGGTCACCCAATTGGGCTGCTTGTCCGCCGGGCTGCCGCCGGGACAGCCGGAGAAGTTGATGACCACATTCGTGCCCAGCTTAGGCGCCAGGCGGACGGCGGTGTCGTGGGCGACGGCGTGCTGGGCGGCGGTCTCGGGGTTGGGACTGACCGGGTTGCCGTGCACGGCCAGACCGATGATCTCCAGGCCGCGCTGCTTGACGTCTTCGATAATCTTCTTCTGGGCAGCGGTGTCGGCCAACACTTCCTTCGGATCGAAGAACGGCTGGCCGGGGTAGCAACCGACCGGGATCTCGATCGCATCAAGACCAACCTGCTTGCAATAATCCAGCGCCTTGGTCCAACCCATCTGCCCCAGGCCAGCACCCATCACACCAAGCTTCATGGCTTTCGCTCCGCAAAATCCACGGCCCATCGTCAATGACAACTTGTTGTCAATCTACCGATACGCATTCCCAGGGGCAACCGCGACTGTCGGCGTTTCGTGGTCCTGGCCACGTGAGTTAATCGCCGCACGGCGACGGCGTTGTCATAAGGCGAAACTGAACAGGCACTTGCGCCAGGTTTGGCGTTGCGCGTCAAATCGGTTAAGAATCGCCCTGTATAAGCGGGACGCGCCAGTGTAGCGGCCGACGTCTCGTCGGCCGACTCTGGGTGCCACTGCTCTGTGAGCAGTGGTATTCTGGTCTGAGAGGGGAAGGCAGCGAGCTGACGCGCACGGCTCATAGAGCCGTGGTACACGTGAGGTTTGGCCGTTAGGAACATTGAACAACACAGACGGCCGACGAGGCGTCGGCTGTTACATAGGCACCGCAATGTCATCGACAGTAGTCCGCAACACAACAATCATCACCCCACGCGATGGACGCGTGGATGCGCTCGCCGCCCACAGTATGGTCTTCGCCGGCGGACGCGTGACCGAACTAGGCCCGGCGGCTGACTTCGAGAAACGTGTGGCCACCGGCGAGTTCGGCGAAGTCATCGACGGGAAAAGCCATCTGGTGATTCCTGGGCTCGTCAACACGCACCACCATCTGTACCAGTCACTGACGCGTTGCCTGCCGGCCGTGCAGAATGCCAACCTCTTCGACTGGCTGCTCGGGCTTTACGAGCACTGGCGCAACCTCGACGCGGCGGCGATCAACATGGCCGCCAAGGTCAGCCTGTGCGAGCTGCTGCTGCACGGCTGCACCACGACCAGCGACCATCACTACATGTTGCCGCGGCACACCGACGCCTGCATCGACGCCGTCGTCAGCGCCGCCGACGAACTGGGGGTTCGCGTACACGTCTGTCGCGGGAGCATGACGCTCGGTCAGAGCGGCGGCGGCCTGCCGCCTGACGATTGCGTGGAGACCGACGCCGACGTCATGAAGGACTACGAGCGCGTGCTGGCCGAGTTTCACGATGCGCAACCGTACGCGATGCAGCGGATCGACCTGGCTCCCTGCTCGCCGTTCAACGTGACGCGCGAGCTATTGCGTGACACGGTGACGTTTGCACGTGAGCGCGGCGTACTGCTGCATACGCATCTGGCGGAAACTGTCGAGGAAGAGGCCTTCTGCATCGAGAAGTACGGCTGCCGGCCTGTGCAGTACATGGCGGATCTCGGATGGGTCGGTCCGGATGTATATCTCGCGCACTGCGTGCAGCTCAACGATGATGAGATCGCCCTGTTCGCGAAGACGAGGACCGGCGTGGCGCACTGTCCGGCGTCGAACATGCGGCTGGGCAGCGGGATCGCGCTGACGCGGCGGCTGATGGACGCCGGCGTGCGCGTCGGGGTGGCTGTCGATGGGTCGAGCAGCAACGATTGCGGGAACCTGTTGGC
>JAFGRR010000576.1 GCA_016935035.1 Phycisphaerae bacterium
GTCCTGCACATCGTCGCCGGCCTCGGCCGTCCGCAGCCGGGCCGTGACGTTGGTCATCAGGTTGGCAACCTGGCTCAACGGCTGAAAGCGCGCGTGTTCGAGCCCCGCGAGCATCTCCGCGGTATCGGCGTGCGCATTCACCGGTGCATCTGGAAAGTCGCGTTCGAGCTTCCGCAACACAGCCGCCGCCGGTGCCACCTGCCCCTGCAACGTCTCGCATAGCGCATACTGCAAGTAGAGCCGCGGGACGAATGGCGAGAATTCGGCCAGGTGCGGCCCGCGCGGCACGGCCTCAGCCAGCAGACGCGTCGCCGTCTCGACCTGGTCGCATTCCACCAACGAGCGTGCCTGAAAGTGCAGTGCATTGACCGCGACGTACGGATCGCCGCTCTCGCCCAGCGTCGCAAACGCCGACGCCGACGTGGCGAAGTCTCCCGACTTGAAGGCCTCATAGGCCGCGGCGAAATCCGCATCCAGCAGCGCCAGCGCCTCCGGTACGAATTGTCCGGCATCAAACGCCGCGTCGCGCGAGTCCCAGCGCTGCCGGACCTTCTCGACCGCCGTCGCATCTACCGCCCGCATTTGTGCCGCATGCTCAACCAGCGCGCGGCACAATTCGCTGTCGCGCGGCTCTGCAACGAGCGTCGGCCCACCCGCTATAACGAGCAGCAGCGCTACACACGGTAATCGTCCAGCCAACACCAGCGACACGGCCTACTCCTGTTTCATCATACGTTCGACCAGTTCGGCCAGATGCCCTTGCCGCTGGCCGAGCGCGTCGAACTGCTCTGCGCGTGCATCGTCCATCGTCGCGATCTCGCATGTCTGTCGGTTAACGCGTGCCTGCGCGCCGCGCAGCAGCTTGAGTTCCGCGGAGCCCGGCAACAGCGGCGCCGCGCACTGCTGGCCATCCTGCCCCGGACACGTCCCGGAGCCGCGGCGCTCGCCTTGCGGTCGGCGGGCTTCGAGCGCCGCGAGAATCTCCTCCATCTGCGCGATCGTGTCCGCGACAAGCCCACGCGTGCGCGGCCCAAGATCCGATGTCGCCAATTGCCCGGTCACGACTTCGAGATCATCAATCAGCGCCAGCGTCAGATCGGGCAGCACAACCGTTGTGCCGTCGCTCGCCAACAGTTCTAGCACGTCCTCCGCGTCGGCGGTGATGTCACGCTCCTGCTTGACGGCCTCTGTCACACGCAGTTGCTCGGAGCGCGTCCAGTCCGCCAGCGGACGCTCGCCCAACTCTGTCACAACACGCTCGACCTCCCGCTGCCGCGCGAGCATCCCGCCGAAGCGCGCGATCAACTCCTTGAGTGCCTGCGCGGCCTCCTCACGGCGTGCCTGTTCAAGGGCTTCGTCCAGCTTCTCCATGGCCTTCTCAAGCTCATCCAGCGCCTGCTGCTGCTCGGCGGCGGCGTCTTGCTGTTTCTCCTCATACTTCTCGCCCGCCTGCTGCATGCATTCGCCCGCTTGGCCAACCTCCTTCTGGCCCGGGCAGGCACGCTCCGACGCCGACTCCTCGCGCATCTGCTCATGCAGATCACGCGTCTGCCGTTCGACGTCGTGCTGCTCGGCGGCGGCACGGTCGTAGTCATCGGGACTGTCGAATGGGACGCGCGCCGCGGCGTCGCTCATCGCCTGACGCTGCGCGTCGTGCAGTGCTTGCACGTTCTCGCGAGCCGCCTCCAGCCGCTTTCGCTCGGCACGCAGCTCGGCAAGATCACTCCCGTCGCGCTTCAGCAACTCGAGCACCGCGACCAGGTCGTCCAACACCTGCTGCTGCTCATACCCCGCCTGGTCAAATCGCGCGTGGCGCAACAACGTCAGCGTGTCCTCGACACGCCGGCGCAACTGCCGCTCACCAAGCGTGGACAACGCCTCGGCGAGACGCGCCGCCTGCTCCGGTTCACGATCGGCCAGCGATTGCGCCAGCGTCGCCATGCGATCCTCGAGTTGCCGCAGCCGATCGCGGACTGCCTCCTGTTGCAACGTCAGCGGCGCGGCGCCGCCCGCGCTCGGCGTGTCCTGCGCAGCAGCCAGCACTGCCACGCTGACAATCGCCAGCACCGCGCACAGTCCCCGACATGACACGTGACCAATCATGCTGCACCACCCGCTATTCTACGGGCTCTCCTGCCCTGGCGGCGAACTCTCCTCCGGCGCCGTGGACCTGAGCAATTCGTCAAGCTGATGCTCCAGCGCGTCGAGTGTCTCACCGTGTACTTGCTGCTGCTCAGCGATCAGTTCCTCCAGAAGCTGAACCGCCTCGCCAAAATCCTCCCACTGGCGCACGTTGGCCATTATCTCGCGCATCGCACGCAGCAACTCGGTCTGCGTGGCCATCAGAGATTCACCCATTTGCGGATCCGGCGGCGTGGCTAATTCGTCCGCCGCCGCCGGCAAGCGCTCACGCCCGAGTTCCGCGAGCGGTGCGATTACACCGCCGGAGAGACGCTGCTCATCCACCGGCCGACTGGCGTCGTTTGCCCGTGACTCTCGCAACAGGCGCTCGAAGTCCAGCGCCAGCGCCGCACAGCGCTGCGCCTGCCAATCCTGCCGGCGTGCCAAAGCCGCGAATTGTTGCAAAAGAGCGGCCGCGTCCTCTCGCGCCAGTTGCTCCAAGAGCGGCTTGAGGGCATCCTCAATCCCGCGCTGTGCACTGAGCACGTGTTCAAGCTCTCTTCGCATATCCAGCTCGCGCTGCCTCAGTTGCTCCGCGAACTCATCCGCCGACACGACGCGCAACTCGACCAGGTTGCAGCGCCCGACGTTTGGTCCATGCGGGTCGAAATCCGCCGCCTCGACGACGATTCGCAGACGCTGACCGGGCGTCACGCTCAGTTCGCCGACATCTACCGCCAGTTCGCCTTCAAATGATCGGCGGCCCGGTACAAAACCTGTGAACGGCCGCTCCACCGGCGCCGCGTCATCCACCGCTACCAGCGCTGCCAGCGATGCGATGCCAAACACGTCCTCGCACTCCACCTCCAGCCGCAGTCGCGCCGTGGGCGTAATCGTTCGTCCAATGTTCGCGATGTTCA
>JAFGRR010000577.1 GCA_016935035.1 Phycisphaerae bacterium
CCATCAACGGCACGCTCATCCTCAGCGGCTACAGTTCCGCCGTAAACGTCGATCCGTCGGTCTCCGTGACCAACCTGCAGATCAACCTGAACTCATCACACAACCTTACGCTCGAAAGCGACATCACCGTAACCGGCGATCTCACTATCGACGAGGTCGGTGCCATCAACGGTGGCACGATCGTGGTCGGCGGCAACGTCATCAGCAATGACGACGGTGTGTCCGACTCCAGCACCGCGACCATCCGCCTCAGCGGTGACGCCGATCAGATCATCTCCGGTGGCAATGTCGAGGGCGATCTGCCGACGCTTGAGATCATCAAGTCCGGCGGCTCGGTGACTGTTGACGATCCAATCACCGTTGACGGCGATCTTACCGTGAGCGGCGCCAACGTCGTTGGCACGATTATCCTGGCCGGCAACAGCGCGACCATTCAGGTTGACTCTGACTGCACGCTGGACAATCTCGCCGTCAATCTGAACTCCGGTTACGAACTAACGCTGGACGGCAACGTCAATATCGCCGGCGATCTGGTGCTCACGCAGCCGCAGGATTTCACCGGCGGCACGTTTGTCGTTACTGGCAGCGTGCTCGGCATCGACGCGCCGATGGTCAACACCGGCAGCGGCCAGATCTTCTACTCCGGTTCGCAGGATGACACCGTCATCGCCACCGACGCCGACGACACGCTGCGCGGCGGCGAAGGCGATGACTCCCTCGACGGCGGTGCCGGAAGCGACACCGCCGACTATGCCGACGCTGACTCGGCCGTCACCGTCAACCTGGCCAGCGGAACGGCCACCGGCGGCGATGGCAACGACACACTCACCAACATCGAGAATGTCACCGGATCGGACTACAACGACCGCATCACCGGCGACGCTGGCGACAACGTGCTCGATGGCGGGGCCGGCAACGACAGCATCTACGCCGGCGCCGGCAACGACACCGTCGAAGGCGGCGCGGGCGATGATTACCTTTATGGTGAGGCCGGCGAAGACATCATCAACGCCGGTGAGGGAAACGACACCGTCTATGGTGGCGATGACGCCGACACAATTGACGGTGGAGCCGGCAACGACAACCTGAAGGGCGACGCCGGGGACGATGTTCTCGTTGGCGGCGAAGGCAACGACTCGCTCTACGGCGGGACGGGTGATGACGTGCTCGACGGCAGCGAGGGTAACGACTACGCCAGCTATTACTATTCCAATACTGCCGTCAACGTGAATTTGGCCGATGGCACCGCCACCGGTGAAGGCAATGACACGCTGATCAACATCGAACAGGTCGGCGGATCGCAATTCGACGACACCATCACCGGCGACGACAACGCCAATACTCTCAAGGGCCAGGCTGGCGATGACGTCATCGACGGCGGCGGTGGAAACGACAGTATCTACGGCGGCGACGGCACTGACCTGCTCAGCGGTGGCGAAGGCAACGACACCATCCTGGGTGAGGCTGGTGACGACGTAATAGACGCCGGAACCGGCAACGACAGCGTTTACGGCGGCGCAGGCGATGACGTGCTCGACGGCGGTGAGGGCACCGACTACGTCAAGTACTACTACTCAGAAGCCGGCGTCGACGTGAATCTCGCCGACGGCATCGCCACCGGCGAAGGAACCGACACGCTCAGCAACTTCGAGAACGTGGTCGGCTCACAGCACGACGACACCATCACCGGCGACGCGCAGAACAACACCATCTACGGCTATGGTGGCGACGACACGATCAACACCGCCGATGGCAACGACTCCGTCTATGCCGGAGACGGCGCGGACGTGATTGACGGCGGTGCTGGCGACGACAGCCTCAAGGGCGAGGCGGGCGACGACACGATCAGTGGTGGTGAGGGCAATGATGTTCTCTACGGCGGCACCGGCAACGATGTCATGGACGGCGGCGAGGGTGTTGACACTGCCAACTACTACTACTCCGAATCCGGCGTCAACGTGAACCTCGCTGACGGAACTGCCACCGGCGAAGGCAGTGACACTCTCAGCAACATCGAGAATGTCCAGGGTTCCAACTACGACGACACGATCACCGGCGACGACGGAGCCAACAGACTGTATGGATACGCTGGGGACGACACAATAGATGCTGGCGCGGGCAACGACACTGTGTATGGCGGCGATGGCAACGACACCATCGACGGTCAGGCCGGTAACGACTACCTCAAGGGCGATGCCGGCGACGACGTGGTCAGCGGCGGCGAAGGCAACGACACGCTTTACGGCGGATCTGGCAACGATCTCCTCAATGGCGGTGCCGGCAATGACTATATCTTTGGCGAATCGGGCACCGACACGGTCGACTACTCCGACGCAGAGTCCAGCGTCACTGTCGATCTGAGCACGACGTCTGCACAAGACACGGGCGGAGCGGGCACTGACCGTATCTATGACGTCGAGAATCTAACCGGCAGCGCATATGACGACACCCTGACCGGCAACAGCGGCGACAACGTGATTGTCGGCGGGGCCGGCAATGACGTGATCGACAGCGGCGCCGGCAACGACAGCGTCCTCGGCGGTGAAGGCAACGACAACATCACTACCGGTGACGGCGACGACATTGTGGACGGCGGCGCCGGCGATGATGTCATCGACAGTGGCGCTGGTGACGACAACGTCCTCGGCGGTGCGGGTAACGATGATATTTCGACCGGCGACGGCGCGGATGCCATCGACGCCGGCGACGGCAGCGACGTCATATCCGCTGGCGCCGACAATGACACGATCGTCGCCGGTGAAGGCGATGACCTGATCGACGGCGGCACCGGCACCGACACCATCGACTACAGCGGCGCCAACAACGCCGTCAATGTCGACCTCGCCACGGGCCAGGCCAGTGGCCAGGGCAACGACACCATCACCAACGTCGAGAACGTCGTCGGTAGCACGCACGACGACACCATCACCGGCGACGACGCCAACAACTTCCTCGACGGCGGCGCTGGCAACGACACGATCGAGGGCGGCGCCGGCCGCGACACTATTCTCGGCGGCGAGGGAAACAACACGCTCAGCGGCGGCGAAGGAGATGATCTCGTCATCGGCGGCAGTGGTAACGACAACCTGTCCGGCGACGCCGGCAACGACGTGCTGGTCTCCGTCGGCGGCGACAACGTCATGGATGGCGGAGCCGGCGACGATGTATTGGCCACGGCCGCGGGTAGCAACATACTGCGCGGCGGAGAAGGCAACGACACCGCCTACTTCACGCCGTCGACAACCGGCGTCAGCGTCAATATCGACGAAGGCGGCATCAGCGAGGCGCAGCCCGGCGTCAGCACGCTCAGCGGCGTCGAGAACATCGTAGGATCATCATACGACGACACTTTCGCGTTCGGCAATCCCGCCGGCGGCGCCACCTACACCATCAACGGCGGCGGCGGCGACAACACGCTCGACCTGTCCAACTACAGCATGGACGACGCCCACTTCGACGCCGTCAATGGCATCATGACCATCGACATGGGTAATGGTGAGTCGTTCACGATCAACTACGAAAACCTGCACACGGCCGAGTTCAGCGACGCGACCATCGATCTCAACGATATCCCGCCGATCGCCGACGCCGGCGCCGACCAGACCGTCGAGGAAGACGGCGTGGTCACGCTGGACGGATCGAGCAGCTACGATCCGCACGGCGACACGATGAGCTATCAGTGGGTGCAGGTCTCCGGCCCGACTGTCACGCTCAGCGGCTCCGACGCTGTCAATCCCACGTTCACGGCTCCGAACCTCCTGTCCAACACGGATGTGACGTTCGAGTTGCACGTGACCGAGGGTGATGACACAACTGTCGACACGGTCACCGTCACGATCAACGCGGACAACGACGCACCCACCGCCGACGCCGGCGCCGACCTAACCGTTGACGAGGGCGACGTGGTGACCCTCTCCGGCTCGGGCACCGATCCGGAGGACCAGGGCCTGACGTACGAATGGGTCCAGACCTCCGGCCCCAGCGTCACGCTCAGCGATCCCACCTCGGCCAATCCTACGTTCACGGCCCCTGAAGGCCTGAGCAACAGCGAAGTGACGTTTGAGTTACACGTCAGCGACGGCGCCATCACCAGCGTCGACACGATGTCGGTGACGATCAATGCCGATAACGACGCCCCCGCCGCCGACGCCGGCATCGATCAGACGGTCGATGAGGGCGACGTGGTAACGCTCTCCGGCTCGGGCATCGATCCGGAGGGCGAGGGCCTGACGTACGAGTGGGTCCAGGCCTCGGGCCCCAGCGTCACGCTCAGTGATCCAACCGCCGCCAATCCGACCTTCACGGCGCCGGAAGGCCTTAGCAACAGCGACGTCACGTTCGAGCTGCACGTCAGCGATGGCACGAACACCAGCGTCGATACGATGACTGTCACGGTCAACGCCGACAACGACGCCCCCACCGCCGACGCCGGCATCGATCAGACCGTCAACGAGGGCGACATCGTGACGCTCTCCGGCTCGGGCACCGATCCGGAAGGACAGGGACTCACCTACCAGTGGGTTCAGACGTCGGGACCTAGCGTCACGCTCAGCGACCCAACGTCAGCCAATCCGACCTTCACGGCCCCCGAGGGCCTGAGCAACAGCGACGTGACGTTCGAGCTGCGTATCAGCGATGGCACGAACACCAGCGTCGATACGATGACTGTCACGGTCAACGCCGACAATGACGCCCCCACGGCGGACGCCGGCGTGAATCAGGTAGTTGAGGAAGGCGATGTCGTTACGCTTTCCGGCTCGGGCACCGATCCGGAAGGCCAGGGCTTGACGTACGAGTGGGTCCAGACCTCCGGACCGAGTGTCACGCTCAGCGATGCCAGCGCCGCCAACCCGACCTTCACGGCCCCCGAAGGCCTGAGCAATAGCGACGTGACCTTCGAGCTGCGCGTCAGTGACGGCACTAGCACAAGCGTTGATACGATGACCGTCATGATCAACGCCGACAACGACGCCCCCACCGCCAACGCCGGCGCAGAACAGGTGGTCGACGAAGGCGACGTGGTAACGCTTTCCGGCTCGGGCACCGATCCGGAAGGCGAGGGCCTGACCTACGAGTGGGTGCAGACCTCTGGGCCGAGCGTCACGCTCAGCGACGCGAACGCCGCAAGCCCGACGTTCACGGCGCCAGACGAGCTATCGAACACGGACGTCACGTTCGAACTGCGCGTCAGTGATGGCACCAACACTAGTGTCGATACTGTGACCGTGGCGGTTAACGCCGACAACGACGCCCCCACGGCCGACGCTGGCGTGGACCAGGTTGTTGAGGAAGGCGATGTCGTTACGCTTTCCGGCTCGGGCACCGATCCGGAAGGCCAGGGTCTGACGTACGAGTGGGTCCAAACCTCCGGACCGAGTGTGACGTTAAGTGACCCGACGTCCGCCAACCCGACGTTCACGGCCCCCGAGGGCCTGAGTAATAGCGATGTGACCTTCGAGTTGCGCGTCAGCGATGGCACCAACACGAGTGTCGATACTGTCAGCATCACAATCAACGCCGACAACGATGCACCGGCCGCCGACGCCGGCGTCGATCAGACGGTTGACGAAGGTGACGTTGTGACTCTCGCCGGATCGGGCACTGATCCGGAAGGACAGGGCCTGACCTACGAGTGGGTACAGACTGACGGACCAACTGTCACGCTCAGCGACGCCGGCTCTGCCAACCCGACCTTCTCGGCACCGGAGGGGCTCAGCAACACAGATATCACCTTCGAGTTGCGCGTGTCCGACGGGAACACCACTTCCGTCGATACCGTCAGCATCACCGTCAACGCCGACAACGACGCTCCCACCGCCGAGGCCGGAACGGATCAGGTTGTCAGCGAGGGCGAGCTTGTCACCCTCTCAGGCTCCGGCACCGACCCTGAGGCGCAGGGACTGACCTACCAGTGGGTCCAAACGTCCGGGCCGAAGGTCACGCTCGACGATCCGGACGCGGCCAACCCCTCCTTCACCGCGCCGGATGAGCTCGCCAATACCGACATGACATTCCAGCTCCGCGTCAGCGACGGCACCAACACGTCCATCGACTCCGTCACGATCACCGTCAACGCCGACAACGACGCTCCCGTCGCCGAAGCCGGACCGCGTCAAGTCGTCGACGAGGGCGACACCGTAATCCTCACCGGCTCGGCCACCGACCCCGAAGGCCAACCCCTCACCTACGAGTGGGTCCAGATCTCCGGACCGACCGTCACGCTCAGCGATCCGCACGCGGCCAGCCCCACTTTTACCGCGCCCGAAGGACTCATTAACACCGACATCGCCTTCGAGTTGCACGCATCTGACGGCACCCACACCTCCGCCGATACCGTCGTCATCACCGTCAACGCCGACAACGACGCGCCTTCCGCCGACGCCGGATTCGACCAGACCGTCGACGCCAACGATACCGTCACCCTCGCCGGCGCTGGCCACGATCCAGAGGGCCGTAACGTTACCTACGAATGGGTCCAGACCGGCGGACCGGCCGTCACCCTCTCCGACTCCAAGAGCGCTACCCCGACCTTCGTCGCGCCCGAAAATGTCGATGGCACCGAGCTTACCTTCGAACTCCGCGTCTCCGACGGCCGCAACATCTCCGTCGATACCGTCGTCATCAACGTCAACGGCGCCGCTATCACCGAGATCACCGAACCAGTCGAGATTGTCACGCCGCCGGCACCGGCCATCCGCGACGATGTCCCCGTCCCGCCGCCACCCACGCCGCGACCCCCGGCTGATCTGCCACCCGAGCCGGCTCCCGAAGTCCCTGGCGAGATGGCCGTCTATGCCACCAACTCCGCCGAGGAGCCTTCACTCTGGGACGGCACCGAGGAACTCGCCGTCCTCAACCCGGTCGAGCAGACGTTCAACACCCAGTCACAGGACGGCGATGACGCCACCGAGCAGCCCGTCGACGACACCCAACCGGCCGGCGATCCCGCGAACGACCGCTCCGACTTCAGCTTCGATGACCTCATCACCAGCAGCCGCTTCACGCCCCACACGCTGTCCGAGCAGATCGATGCCGCCGAGGAAGTCACCCTCTCGCAACCCGCCGGCCACGACCACTCCATCGAACTGCCCGACGCCGCCGGCGAGCTCGGCTTCCACGGCGTCTTCCAGGAGATCGACGCAACCGACGGCGACTTCGAAGCCATCGACATGACCATCAGCCAGAGCCGCAACGAGACCGCTCACACCGTCGAGACGCCACGCATCGAAGGCCAGAGTTCGCCGATCGACGCGACCGCCGACGCGCGCGGGCACCATGGCACGGACGCGGGCGAGGACGTGCAGTACGCCGACAACATCGACGCCAGCGACGCCGACCAGCAGCTCGCCCACGAAGCCGCCGCCGCCGACGCACGCGGCTCCAGCGGCGGTTTCTGGGTCGGACTCTGGGGACTGCTCCGTGGCCGCGCCGGCAGCAGCGAACGCTCCGACTCCAGCGCGGCCGATGCCGAGCGCAAAAACAGCGGCCGGAGGTCCAATTGACCGTGCGCGTCCATAGAACCGATACACATCATGGCGTTAGCACGGTTTGCGCCACGCCTCCAACTCGCACTGACCAGGAGCACCCGGTGCACCAGAATCGTCCGCGCCACGCCGGACAACATTCCAGCCAGGCGATCGCACTGACGCTCACGCTGCTCTGCGGCACGTTGCTCAGTGGCAAACCGGCCGCGGCACAGCCAACCGCCGGCGCCGATAACCAACCCGCGAACACCGCCCGGGTTCCCGTCGGCACCCACAACCAAGCAGATGCCGCCGTCCCCGGCTTCACCGCTCCGGCACGCGAGGCCACCCTCGCCGCCGTCCCGGCCGAACGCATCGTCCGATACCTCGTCCAGGAAGGCGACTCCGTCCACACCGACGACCTGCTGGTCGAACTCGACGACGGCATCCAACGCCAACGTACCGAGATCGCCAGACTCGCCGCCGAATCTACCGTCACCATCGACCTGGCACGCGTCCGCATGGAACAGGCCGTCGCCGAACTCGAACGACTCGACCGTCTCTCCAGCGGCGCCATGACGTCCGTAAAGGAGCTCACCGACGCCCGCTTCGCCGCCGACGCCGCCAAACTCCAATACCAGGTCGCCCTGCTCGAACATCAACAGGCCGCCAGACAACTCGCGCTCCAGGAACAAACGCTCGCTCAACTCCAAATCCGCGCCCCGTTCGACGGCTGTGTCGTCGAGTGCCTCAAGGAGGACGGCGAGACTGTCGAGGAACGCGAGGGCCTACTCACCATCGTCCAGATCAACCCGCTCACCGTGACGGTCGACTGCCCACTACACCTGGCACGCGGCGTCCGCGTCGGTGACCGCTTCTCCGTCGTGCCCGCCAACCCGCTCTGGCCAGCACGCGCCGGTACCGTCAGCTTCGTCAACCACGTCGCCGACCCCGCCAGCCAGACCGTCAAAGTCAAGCTCGACGTACCCAACGACGACGGCGAGTGGATCGCCGGCACCAGGGTGGCCATCGAGCTCGGCCAGCCGCTTACCGCCGAGCAGACGCCGATATCCGACGTAACGGAAGAAACGTCACAGCACGTACAGGGACACTAAGACCCTGGGGGATGTGAGTAGAAGCGAGTTCAGCACCTATGTTCGATGAACTACTGGAATCCGACGACCGCAGGTGGGACAAGGAAGGCGCCTTCGAGATGCTCAAGGAGCTTGAGCAGAACACGCCGGAGGAGATCCGTCGCCAACGCACCCACTTTCGCGTGCAGATCAAGGCCAGAATCACCATCACGCCTGCTAACACCAGCGCGGCTTGTGAATGGCGCATGCAGGGCACCACGGGCGATCTATCCGAGGGTGGCTGCCGCGCTCTGCTGCCCGCGCCAATCATGGTTGGCGACGTCTATCGCCTGGAGTTCGACCGGACCCAACTCGATCTGCCATTGACTTTCGTACGCTGCGTCCGCTGCCTGATGCTGGCGGAGGAACGCTTTGAGGTCGGCTTCCGGTTCTTTTCGCTCGTGTCATTGCCAGACAACCTGCGCGCCGTGACCAGCAAGACCAGAAGATGATTCAGCTGAAACACCGAGAAAGAGGCCGGAGCGTGCCGTCTAATCAAGCACAATCCCAGACAGCGGCGACCGGAGAGAATGCCGCGTCCGCGCCCGCCAATGCCTTCCGCCGCCTGGTGGAGCTGGCGGACGGCACAACATCCCGTCATCGCTATCTGCGCGAAGCACTCGCGTGTATCGCCCGCGTCTTCGGCAGCCCGTATGCGACACTCAGCGCGCAATATGACTCGGAGGTGGTGAGCGAAGAATTCCACAGCGGCCAAACCAGCCCGGCCTTTTGGCGCGAACCGGTCCGTGACTTTCTCGCCGACGCACTCGCCGACGGCGAGCCACATGCGCGCCTGCTGAGCGCGCATCATGCCAAGCTACAGATCGGTCTGCTCTCCGCGCCGTTCACTGGACGAGATGGTGAAATGACCGGCGGCTTCGCGCTCGTCTGTCCCGTAACGCGCACGGAAGTTGCCGCTTTGGCCGCGCACCTGCAGGCGCTCGTGACTCTGGCGGCACACCTGGCCGACAACCTCAACCGGCCCGGCGACAGCCGCCACACCAGCGGTGCTTCGAACCACGCGCTGGCCCACGCCGCGACTATGGAATCACCGGAGGAGATGGCCTTCTCGATCACTAACAGCTTGCGCAACAAGCTGGGCTGCGAGCAGGTCGCCCTTGGCGTCGTGCATGGACCGCACGTGAAGATCATCTCGATCTCCGGATTGGACGACGTGCGGCAACGCAGCCCCGGAGCAGTTCAGATCCGAGCCGCGATGGAGGAATGCCTCGACGCCGGAGTACCACTTGCCGCCGCCAAGGAACACGAGTGGGCCGAACAGGATAGCGGCACTTCCCATCGCCTACACCGACAATGGCGCACCGGCGCCGGCGGAGCGGCGGTCGCGTCGATCCCAATATCGGTCGGCGACAAGATTGCCGCCGTCCTCAGTCTGCGGCGTGCCAGCACCGATGGTTTCCGCCGCGAACAGATCGAGCAGATTCGCCAGACCGTCGAGCCCTTCATCGCCGCCATGCAGCTCGTGGCCGAGGCGCGGCGCGGCGTCCTGCGACACTTGGGCGGCAGCGTTCGCGACACAGTCAAGGCCACTTTCGAACCACGCCGCTGGGGCCGCAAGCTGGCCGCACTGATGGCACTAGCCGCCACTATCTGGTTCGCATTCGGAACTCTCTCCTAC
>JAFGRR010000578.1 GCA_016935035.1 Phycisphaerae bacterium
CGGTGCTTGTACTTGCGCGGGCAGTTGCGGAACGTGTTGATCGCCGAGAACGTCAGCACGGCCTTCGCGGCGCTGTCGCCGTCGCTGCGGCTCGTTGTCCCTGGCGGAAAGTCCTGGGTGAAGTCGCCCTGGCCGAGTCGGACGAGGGGGGTGTCGGGCTGCTCCATCACGCCGGCACCTCCGTGGCGACCTTGTCGGGCTGCGCAGCGAGGCGCACCCGGAACGCCGATTCCCCGAATTCGCGCGTGAGATAGCCGGTGAAGATGCGGCAGACGCAGCGACCCACATCGTTCGATGCATCGACGACACAGACGCGCCGTTCCTCATCGATCGAGTAGGATGCGTCCATTCGCACGCGCGCTTCGCCGAACAGGCTCTGCGCCGCGAGGATCGCCAGGTGCAGCGTCGCTTCGGCTTCGGTGATCGGCACTGCGTCATGAAATACGTACCGATAGGCAGTGGGCTGCGCCATCAGCGTGACCTCTCGCATCAGGTGGTGAAGTTCCGCTATTGGTCACATACGCCGGCGCGATCGGAACTGTCGGCGTTCGCGAAGACGTACGTCTGCAGGCCGTGCGCCGCGAAGTGCTCACGCAGTTCCTGGACGCGTGCATAGACCACGAAGCGCGACACGCCGAGCTCGCGAGCAGCGTCGGTGACGGTGTTGGACAGCAGCACGTGCCACAGCCGCTGCAGCCGGGGTTCGAGCGCGTCAACGGCCTGGCGAAGGTCGATGGACAGGTCCGACGGCACGTCGGTCGCCGCGGTACGACGACTGTCGGCGTCTGGCGGGAGCGTCTGTCCCCGCTCGAGCCATGCGTCGTCCTCGTCACGCACGAGATCATTGAGCGAGCAGGCCACGCGGTAGCAGTGGCGTTGGTCGGCGCAGCGGTGCCGGATGATCGACACCACCTTGCGGCTCAACACGCGACTGATGAACGTGCTGGCGCTGCCGCGCTCGGGGTCGAAGCGGGCCGCCTGCTGAAAGAGGTGCGTCCTGAGCTCTTGCTCGAGATCGTCACGATCCGATCGCGTGAAACCAAACTGGCCCACAAGCTGCCTGGCCTTGTGCCTGATGAGCTTGTTGGCGTACTCACCGAGCACGAGGTCGAGGTCGGGGCGCTGTGCGCTGTGGCCGTCCGCGCGTGCGCGTGACGCTGTCGAGACTGTGGTCGTCGTCATGCCGGGCCCTTCGATCCGGTCATCCCGGCAGCGGGCCCGGCGCGGTCTCTTCCGGGACGACAGTCAGTAGGTGGTGGTGACTGCCGGGCTGCGCTGTCGCAGCCGGGGCGTCACAGGAGGTGTGGCGGCGCTACGCGCCGTGTAGCAGTTTGTTAAGTTGCCCAGTCCGGACAGAGCTCAGCGATGTAAGTGATCTGTCGGCCAGTGGTTACATTTGTTCGCAGATGATGCGCGAGAGCGGCGTCGCGCTTCTCGACGGCGGTGATGGCACGGCCGATGGCGACGGTCACTTTCTTGCGCACGCGCTCGGTATCCTCGCCAGCAATCCGTGAGCGGCCGCCCAGCCCCGTTGCTGCCTTCAGTTCGGCGGCGAGCGCCTCACGGGCCTCCGTCAGGTGCTCCTGACGCACCACGTCGCCGAGTTGCACCGCTTCGGCAAGCTCGTCTTCGATGTCCCTGTACTGGTCCCGGAACGCCCGCCGTGCCTCGTCATCGAGCATTTCGCCGCTGGAACCCGACTGCGGCGTGTGAGTGACGCCTGCGACGACGCCATCGAGTTCCAGCACGGAGTGCGGGATACGCGGCCGCTGGAGTACCAGGTGGATGTAGGCGAATCCGCGCGCCTGACGGTGCGCGACAGAGAAGCGCTGGCCACCATCGAATCGCAGCTCCCACACATCCCCGACGCGGCGAAACACGTTCGGTTCATCGCCGGCGGCCACGGACTCGGCGGCGCGAAGCGACCGACGGAAACAGTCCAGCACGCGATCAGTGACGGGCGTCGCCACAAAATCGCCACCTGCCCCGGGCGCGATTGCCTCGCTGAGCGACAACGGGCACGCGCTGCGTTCCTGCATCAGTCTGATCAGGTCATCATCGCCAAGCATCCCGGGAACAAGGACGACTTGTGGCCCGTCGTGCTCAGCAATCGCACGACGAACAGCGTCCTGCAGGAGTGTTGGATCTGGCCGAATACACAGTGAGACAGCGCACGTCGTCTTCGCAGTCGCTCGCCACTTGCCGATCCGCAGCACGCCGGACGCAACACGACCGACGTCAAAGCCCAACGCCGGCGCCAGCATGGCTGCCAGCGTCTGCACATCCAACCGCCGGACGATGAGATCATCGCGAGACAAATCGAGCGATGTGCGGCCGTCGGGATGGACTGCGCGGTACCGGCCGTTTCCGTGGTCGATGACGTGATACGGCGTACTGTCTGCACATGGAAAGACGGCGGCGATATCACCGGTTGGTCGCAGCAGCCGCGGCTCCACCCATGCCAGTTCGGGGCCCAGCCAGTGGCTCCACTCGGCCCGGACTGCCGCCAGCCCCGGGACTACCTCAAGCGCTCGC
>JAFGRR010000579.1 GCA_016935035.1 Phycisphaerae bacterium
GGTCGACACCGATGCGCAGATAGACCTCGAATCGCAGCACCGCAATGTGATCGCCTCCGACGCGTTTCGCACGGTGGCCGAGCAGATTGGGGAGATTGGTCGGCAGCAGGCTGGGATCGCGGAGGAGATCGAGGCCGGCAAAGTCTCCGAGGCCGTGCTGCGCATCGCTGAATTCGTGACCGCGTGGCAGCTTGCGCAGCAGGTGCTCGTACAGAATTGTCGGCTTACTCAGCAGAGCCTGCTTGAGCGTGAGTACGACGGCCAGCCGATCATCGAGCATCTCAAGACGCTTCTCGAACGGCTGACGGATATCCGCGAGGCGCTCGAGGCCCAGGATATGGTCATGCTCGCCGACATCGTGCACTACGAGACGCCGGGCCTGTGCGAGGCCTGGGCTGGCATGCTGAACCACCTAGCCGACCAGCTTTCGGAGGCAGTTGCCGCCGATTCAGCCGAACAATAGGCCAGCGGCGTTTGATCGTCATCCCTGAAACGCGCCCATCACGCTGTCACGCCTGGGGCCGCGCGCCTTCGTAAAACACCCGACTAAGATTGAACGAGCGCCCACGCAGCGCTAACATAAGAAATACCCTGGCCCGTGGCTGTCCGGCGCTGTGCCGGAAAGTCGGTGGAGGCCGAGCGCGGTCCGGGGCCATGAGCGACGCACGACTGGGCAACTGAGACGGGTACCTCTACACGCCGGAGCACCAGACCATGAAGATCAGCATCACCTATTGCGGTCAATGAAACTACCTGCCGAAAGCCGCCAGTTTGGCGGAACAGATACGCCAGGAATTCGATGTCGAGCCGGAACTGATCGTCGGTAGCGGCGGCATCTTTGACGTGAAGGTGAACGGTCGGCTGATCTACAGCAAGCACGAGACCGGCCGTTTTCCGGAGCATGACGAGGTTCTGGGCCAGCTCGGCTAGGCATCAACAAGCCGCACCGCTTTAGCTGCATCGCGGTCAACGGCACGCGGAACTGGTCTGGACTGAACGGCGAGGCCACAGAAGAGATACTCAACAGATTGCGCGGGCGTGGTTGTGGAGCGGCGGGGCGCTGGCATGGTGCGTCCACGGCGCCGTGTTGGGTCGGGTTTTTACAGCATCAGGCTAGAAGCTATCCCAAAACGGAACAGAGCCGCGCCCGTAAGGAAGCGGTTGATCGAGAAACCGGTCGTTTTTCGGCACAACCGCTCCCTCACGGTCGCGGCTCGGATCAAAGCCGCGGTTTATGGATAGAGTCTAGTATCTGTGGAATCTGCGTACTCTGTGGACTTAGTCTTCAAAGCTTGGACGCGCGGATGCCGCGTTTGGGGGCTCGAAGTGACCGGCATGAAACAGGGCAGGGTTGTCCGGTTAAGACGGATTTCCCTGCCCCATGTTTGTGCCGGTCGGCTCGCGAGTTCCGACTGGCACACGCGTATCTTCCAGTTGCGGCCGCTTACTCGCGCGCGCCGAGGATCAGCGACAGCAGCGTCATGCGCATTACCACGCCGTTGAACGCCTCTTCCCAGTAGCGGGCGTGGCGCGTGGCGTCGACGTCGGGCGGCAGCTCGTCCATGCGCGGCAGCGAGTGCAGGATGATGCTGTCCGGCTTGGCCTTGTCGCGCAGCAGGTCGCGGGTGACCTTGTAAGCCGCCGGCGTAAGGCCTTTGTTTTCCTTCACCTCGTCGCGGGCCTTGGTGTAGTCGGCCTGGACGACTGGCTCCATGTAGATAACGTCGGCGTCGGCGATCGCCTCGCTGACCGTCTTGACCTCGCGGAAGCGCAGGTTCAGGTCGGTCAACTCCTTCTTGAACTCGTCGGTCATCGACATTTCGGGCGGCGAGATGAACGTCGCCTCGATGTCGAACTGCGACATCGCGTACCCGATCGAGTGCATCGTGCGCATCCGCATATCGCCCACGAGTAGGAAGTTGAGCCCGTCGAGGCGGCCCTTTTCTTTCCAGATCGTGTACATGTCGGTCAGCACCTGCGTCGGGTGCTCACCCCAGCCGTCGCCGCAGTTGATGACCGGCACGCTGGCCCAGCGTGCGGCCTCGTGCGGGGCGCCCTGCAAGTGATGACGCATGGCGATGACGTCGCCGTAGTACTCGAGCATGTGCACGGTGTCCTTGATGGACTCCTGGTAGAAGTCACCGGCGCGAGTCATCTTGGCGTCGGAGAAGCCGAGCACATGGCCGCCGAGGCGGTGCATGGCGGCCTCGGTTGCCAGGCGTGTGCGCGTGCTGGGCTGGTAGAAGGCGGTGAGCAGCGTTTTGCCGGACAGGATGTCGCTATTGCGGCGGTTCCTGGCTATGGGGGCCAGGTCGTCGGCGACCTCGAAGACGCGGAAATACTCGGCTCGCTCCCAATCCTTGAGCGACAGAATGTCTCGACCAATGAAGCTTCGCATCGTGTGACTCCTATGTTTTAACCTGTGTTCGGTTAGATAATCTCGGTAATCGCGAGCCGATTCCGTACAGGATACGGGGCGGGCCAGAATGCTGTCCAGTCAGCGCCGGGGCACCCGGTAGGGATCCGAGCAGGGCCAGTAGGGGCCCGGTCGGCACAGTGCGCTGATCGCCCAGCCTATCACCGGGCGAGCTCGGATCGGTGCGTCCCTGTTGTCGCTCTGTCCCTATGCCCTTTGCATCCACTTTGGGCTCTGCTCTCGCGCGGGTGGCGGGCTGGGGCTAGGGGACAATGTGTGTGCCGCTTTCGCCGGCGACCGCGCGGGCGAGGTTCGTCGGGTCGGTGATGATAGCCTCTTTGCCGCCGGCCTCGATGAACTCGACCACCGCCATGATTTTCGGCAGCATGCTCCCGGGGGCGAAGTGGCCTTCATCCATGTAACGCCGAGCTTCCGCGAGCGTCATGCGGTCCAGATCCTGCTGATTGGGTTTGCCGAAGTTGATCGCCACCTTTTCCACCGCCGTGGAGATTACCAGCACATCGGCATTCAGTTGATTGGCCAGCAGGCTCGTGGCCAGGTCCTTGTCGATGACGGCGTCGGCGCCGGCGATTGTGCCGTCCGGTAGCCTCACGACGGGGATGCCGCCGCCGCCGGCCGCCACGACCATAAAACCGCTGTTGACCAGGCTCTTTATCGAATCCAACTCGATGATCTCACGCGGTTTGGGTGATGCCACCACACGCCGGAATCCGCGGCCGGCGTCCTCGACCACGGTCCAGCCGTCCTTATCGCGGCGTTCGGCGGCGGTCGCGGCATCCATGAACGTGCCGATTGGCTTCGACGGGTTCTTGAACGCCGGGTCGTCAGCATCCACAAGCGTCTGCGTGATGACGGTTGCCACGCGCTCGTGCACCGTTGAGTTCAGCATGCAGTTGTACATCGCCTGCTGGATCTGATAGCCGATTGCCCCCTGTGTGTCGGCTCCGCATGAATCGAGCGGGACCATGTGCAACTCGCTGCGGGCGATCTCGGCCCGGCGCA
>JAFGRR010000580.1 GCA_016935035.1 Phycisphaerae bacterium
CCGGCATGCGCAGCAACTCGTGGAAAAGCGCCCGCGTCGAGCCAACGCCGAAACCGCCACACAAGAGCAGCACCACCGGCTGATCCGTGGCCAGGCCGATTCCACGCCGACACTCGTCGCGTGAAAGCGGCGGACGAAACGCTTCCCGGACCGGAATGCCCGTCACGAGAACATCCTGCTCCGGCACGCCCCAAAGCACGAGATAGGCCTTGCCCTCTTCAGTAGCTGTGTAATAACGCTCGGTAGGCTGCTGGACCCACAGACGGTGCGTCTCGAAATCTGTCGTGATCGTGACCTGTGGGCTCTGCAGCCGCCCGGCGCGGCGCAACTGCGCCACGATCTCCGCAGACAGAAAGTGCGTGTTGACGATCAGGCGTGGCTGCCGGCGAACCAGGTTTCGGACAGTGCGGCGGGCGTTGAGGTTCTGGAATCCGACGCGCAGCCAGTCGCGGAACCACGGATTGGGCCGGTCCATCGCCTCGTACAGCCACCCCATCGCCGACGGCGCGTGATTCACGAGCGCCAGGTAGCCCTGGGCATACAACCTACGGAAGAAGGCATTGGTCAGTTGCAGGACGTCCACGACCTCGACCTGCTGACCCGGCGCCAAGTGCAGAAATGCGTTGCGGAGAGCCTCGGCGGCCACCATGTGACCAGCGCCGGCCGACGCGCTCAGAATCAGGATCGGTCCCGCGTGCGCGCCACCCGTCACGGTAACACCCGGCCCCTGCTCTCGGCCGATCGTTGCCGCCATCGCTGGCGCTTCTCGGGTGGTGGTCGCGTCGGACACACCCATGGCCTATCGCTCCTGGAAACGCGCTGAAAGTCTGACGCCAAGGCGCAGCAGCGAGTCAATACACGCATCGAGGCGCGGCTCCACCCCCACACGGGGCGTGCAGACATAATCATAGCCGATCAGCAGCCGTTTTTGGGCAAGCCGAAAGGCCTCGCGCAACAGGCGTTTCAGCCGATTGCGCCGCACCGCCCCCCCGTGCTTACGTCCGACGATCAGCCCCAGCCGCGGCGTATCGAGCCCGTTGGGGGACAGCCAGAGTATCAGCAGGCCGTCCGTGCCGCGCACGCCATCACGCAGCGCGTGCCGGAATTCGCTGCCTCGCCGCACGCGCATGCGCGCCGAGAACCGCAGTCGCGCCGGGCCACCGTGCGCCTCACGCCGGGCGGAAGAATCCGATGCAGGCTGTCTGTCCATGCAGAAAATTCCGCGTCCCCACGGGGCCGATCTCGCCCGCGCAGAACATCCCCGCCACCGGCAGCCGGCCACATTCCTCGGCCACCGCACGGGCATCGTGGTGGCGATCCGAGAATAGACGCGTCCCCCGGCCATTGCAACTGAACAGCAGGGCGCCGGCACTGGGCCCGTGGCGGCCGGTGCTCAGCATCGCCGCCAGCTCCTCGGCCGCGGATTCCGCGTCACGCACATGGAACTGCACGGTCTGTCCGACGCGCACCAGATCGTTGATCGCCAGCGCACCGGTGGCATAGTCGATGTCGATCGGGTTGCGGATCAGAAAGTCGCTCTCGGCCTCGTTCACCGCCCGCCCCACCAGCAAGCCGTGGGACTTGCGCACCAGTTCGAAATCGCGCGGACGGCAACCACGCAGGATCTCCGTCAAAGCCGCCAGCGGCTTCCGTCCGCCCAGCTCGTGGATCACGTTGCGCTCGGCCTTGGTGATAACCATGTGCCCGCCGATCGGCCGGCAGCCCTGTGATACGACCATGTCGAGCTGAAGGTCGCCCCAGACCGCCACTCCGACCAGGCCGCTGCGCAGCACGTGCCCATCGAACAGCAGCTGGTTCTGGCCGGGGCGTTCGCCCGCCGACGCCATGCCGCCCAGTGCCATGGGCCGCGGATATGCCATCGCGATCTGATCAAGCAGACGCAACGTCCCCGCCCCGCAGGTCAGCGGATCGCCCAACAGCACGAAGTGCGGCCCCTCATCCGCCGGCACGCCGATGTAGTCGCGCAGACTGTTCGGTGCATCGAACCCCGCGATATCTTCTTCGGAAACGTGAAACGAGCGCAGGCTGCATCCGGGCAGACGCGCCACCCACAACGCGACCGCCGGCTCGTGCTCGTACTCCATCTCGCCGTGGATGATGCCGTCGCTCGTGGCGCCGATCGAGGCCTGTGGCAGCAGACGCTCGTGCACGTCGTCTGCGATGCGATCAAACTGATCTTCGAAGTGCGCGCTGGCGAACAGCACGCACAGGTCTACCTGCTGTCCATCGAGCGCCGCGCTGGCCTGTTGTGCCAGTGTGTGCCCAATCTCCGGGCACCGAGCATCGGTGACAACCGCCGTCGCAATCCGCATTGGGTTCGCCAAAACTGACATCACGACAAGATTGTATAGCGATGCGCAGTGCGGGAATAGCCGACGCCTAACGCTGCTGATCGTCCGGCAGCCACGGCGATTCCTCTCCCGCCGTATCATCCGTCACCACGTCGTCGAGCAGCGACACGCTCGTGACCGCCATCCGATCGACAAACACCAGCCGGCGATTCACGCGGCGTGCTCCCGAACGGTCCATCGCGCGGGCATCGTTGACGTACAGCTCCTTGCTGGCATGCCCCTCGCCGCGATCGTGAACGTCGGCGTCGGCCAGCCAGTAGCCGCGCTCGTCGTGACGCCGCAACTCACCGATGTATAGCAGCGGCCCCTGGGTGTCGAGCACGACCCGGCGGTTTACAAACGCATCCAGTGAATACTCTGCCATGGCAATCCCGAGCGTGGCGGCCACCCCATGGCAGCCGTTGAAAACGTGTCGCATTCCGCGCCGGCCGCTCAAGCCGACGACACATCTACTGCCTGCTTCGCGAGCACGAGGCCTTTTCAGCGCTTTTCACATCTCCGCACAACCTCGCGTCCGCGTTATTGTACGGAGCGGGCGGTGTCGGCTCCAACCCCGCGCGCCCATAGGTGAGCAAATGCCGATCGAACGCGACGAGGCCATCGTCCTGCGTCTGACCGAATACTCCGAAACGTCGCAGATCGCGACGCTCTTCGCCGCGCGCGTCGGCCTGCTGCGTCTGATCGCCAAGGGCATCAAACGCGGCACGGCCAAACGCGTCGCCGCCGGCCTCGACCTGCTCGAATACGGCCAGGTGCACTTTGTCCCGGCCCACGGCGACGCCACGCTGGGAACTATGACCGAATGGAGCCAGCGCGACACGTTCTCCGGACTACGCCGCGCGTTGCCGCGGCTGTATGCCGGCCTTTACTCCGCTGAGCTTGTTACGGCCCTGACCGAGGAAGACGATCCACACCCCGAACTGTTCGAGGCCTTGCACACCGTGCTAGGCGAGTTGGCCGCGGACGGCGCCGTTGTCGCGCCGCTGATCGCGCGTTTTCAGGCGGACTTCCTAAATGCCGTCGGCTACACCCCAGTGCTCGACGAATGCGTCTCCTGCCACGCCGAGTTGCGCCCTGGCGAGCCGCTCTACTTCAGCACGGCTGCCGGCGGGCTGCTCTGCCGCGACTGCGAGATGCACTACGTCGAAAAACAACGCGTCTCGCCCGCGATCATCACATCCACCCCCCAGACCGGCGACGGCTACACCTGGTTCACACTGTTCGACTATCACCTGCGCAACCTGGTCGGCCGCCGCATGAAATCCGCCCCCCAACTCGACACCCTGCTGAAACCACGCCGCACGTAGCGGCAGGAGGGTGTACGAGCGACTATCCTTCTACAGACGGGCGTGTCAGAACTGGTGACGCGGGTCTATACTGCGCGCCGGCGGTGCGAGGTTTGCCGCCGGGTGCTGTGATTATGCGCTGAGTAGCTTTGCCGAGGAGGCTGATATGAATCGCGTGCCGTTTGCCGTTTTGGCTTTGGTGGTGATGGTCGGCGTGCTCGCCGGCTGCGAGCGCAAGTTCACGCGCGAGCGTTTCGATATGATCACGCCGGGCGTGGATCAGAAGTACGACGTGCGGATGATGATCGGCGTGCCGAATCGCGACATGGGGAGCCAGTGGTACTACGAGGATCTGGACCACTACTACGCGGCCCGCGTCTTCTTCAACGCCGACGACGTGGTGCGTGCCAAGGAGTGGATGGACGCGCGCGCCGGGACGTGGGAAGGCCGCGATCCCGACACGACGCCACCCGTCGAGGGCGAAGTACGTGAGGAGCACACGCGCACGCGCATGATCGACGACGACTAGCAAACGGCGGAGACCTGATGCAGGGCAGTTCACGCTACCGCGAGGGCATTGTTGGCGTCCTACGTCGGCCGCGGGGGGCCGACGCTACAGTCCTCATGGGCGCGGCGGAGTGTTGGCGGCGGCGAGGACTTCATCTAGCACGCGCTCGTCGGGGATGGCCCAGGTGGCGTCGCCGTTGTCGGGTGATCCGACAATGATGCGGGCGCGCGGGCCAAGCGGACGCCACACCGTCGCGGACGTCGGACCGAACAGCGTGATCGTCGGCGTACCGAGCAGCGCCGCGAGATGGCCGGGGCCGGAATCGTTGCCAAGCAGGACGGCGGCGGCGGTGGTGAC
>JAFGRR010000581.1 GCA_016935035.1 Phycisphaerae bacterium
AAACTGGCTATCGCGTGGGCGTTGCGCAGGCCGGAGTGCGTGAGTCGGCTGCTGCTCGTGGCGCCGGGCCTGGTCGCCCAAGTCCAACCGACTCTCGGCGAGCGTCTGTCCATCGCCGCCTCACTGATCGTGTGTCCACGTAGGCGCCATCGAATTCCGCTTGATGACGCCGCCCTGTTCACCGACAACCCGGCGGGCCAGCAATTCATCGAGCAGGACCCGCTCAAGCTGACGCACGCGACCGCACGCTTCATGTACAACTCGCTCAGACTGGACTGGTTGCTGCGCGGCGTGCGACCTGACGTGCTGAGTACGCGGACGACACTGCTCCTGGCCGAGCGCGAACGCATCATTCATAACGACCTGACAAAGCTGTGCTTACGGCGACTCTGTGCCGAACAACCGGCGGTCGAGCGTTTGGCGGCGGCGCACACAATCGAGTTTGAGCAGGATCTCACGGCGTACGAGGCGCTGCTGAGACACTGGGCCGATAACGCTCACGGACGATGATGGTGCTCGGTTATTGTCCTCTAGACGAGTCCGCCAGTGTCGCGCAGCCGTGCGCGCCAATGCGCATATGTTGCACACTCTCCTGCGTCCATGCCTTGTTTCGCCGGTATAAACCGCTAGAATCCATCGGTTACGGATGCTTGTATTCTGGCGCGGTCAAGTGGGTCAAGCCGCACGGAAGTGGCTGACGATGTTCTCGTTGTAGAACTGACCCGGAAGAAACTACCTGCCCTGAAAGCCCCGAGGAGTGCTTCAGTGCCACGAACCCGCCGGGGAATCTTCTATGTGTGCACCGCGATGCTGACGGTGCTTCTGCTTGGCCTGTGGCTGGCAGCCCCGCACTATGCCGGCCCGACCAATCCGCTTCTGGCCATGCCGACTGTCGCCCTGGCGGCTCCCGGCAGTTCAACGCCGACCAACTCCGGTCAAACGACCGCGCTAGCCGCCGCCCAGCGCGATCCCGAGGCTTTCGCCCGCGCTGCCTGGCAACGCTATCAGGAAAACGTACACGGCTATCGTGCCGTGCTCACAAAACAGGAACTCGTCGGCGATAAGCTGACGGCGGTGCAGGAGATCGAGCTGCGCTTCCGCGCCGAGCCACGCACAGTCTACATGCTGTGGCGACAGAACGCCGACTCCTGCAAGCGGGCGCTGTTCATCGACGAGCCGGAATACATCGACAGCAAGGGGCGCAAGCTGGCGCGCGTCGAGCCGAACGGGCTGGCCCGGCTGGTTGTCTCCGACATCATAATGCCCATCGACGGCGCCGAGGCCCGCAAGGCCAGCCGCCACTCGATCGAATACGCGGGTTTCGGAGCGCTGTTCGAGCTTCTGGAGAAATACAACGGGCTGGCGGCCGCCGAGGGCAATCTGAAGTTCCGTTGCGAAGGCAAGGGCGAGGTTGATGGTCGTCCGACGATCGTGATGGTGCGCGACCTGCCGTATGAGCAGGATCCCGAGAAGTACCCCGACGCCCGCCTGATCATGCACATTGACGAGGAGTTGCTGCTGCCCGTGGCGGTCTATTCATACGCCGACCACGATGGCAATGAGCTTCTCGGCAGCTACGTCTACACCGACATCGAACTCAACCCCGACTTCGACGAAAACGCCTTCAAGTTCTAGCAGTCCGCCGCGAAACTCCATGAATAGCGTCCGCCCCACGCGGCGGACGTTGGATTCCGCGGCGTTTTCGGCATTCTACGTCGGCCGCGGGGGACCGACGCTACTTTTGCGGCGGAAAGCTAGGCGTGTGGCCCCAATAAGCATGTTGCGTCCGTGCCTGACGTTTCACTTATGTGCGCCGGTTCTCCGCCAAAACACGTCCGCCCCGGATACCTGGCGTCGACGAGATCATCTGCCAAGCCGACATGGTTGGGATAGGCGTCCCGCCTGTCAGACGGACTTACTACCTCCAGGACGCCAACTACAACTGCATCGGTTATGTCCCAACAGGGAGTAGGCGGCGGGCGCGACAGACGGTCAGCGCAACGAAGAACACCAACGTGGATGGTTCCGGCAGGAATAGGTAGGCAAAACCGCTGCCGGCTGCGGGCGCCGTGGGTACCGCGGAGCTGCTCTCAATGCGGTAGTGCCACCAGTAGCTATGATGCGCGAGGAGCAGGCCGGACTGGTAACCACTCGGGACCGTCCAGCCCGGGTCTTGGACGAACCCCGTGTGCTCCTCGAATTCAAATAGGTACGTCTGCGTCTGGTAGTCAAAGAGGCTGAACTGCACCTCCAAGCTTGCCCAACCCTTCAGTTGGTGCGCGACACGCGTGAAGTACGGCGTATCCTGTTGCGGGATGAACTGGAAAAAACCGCGGGAACTTGTGTAACTCTGGCTGGTCGCTGCGCGGGTATGTGTCCAATCCACACAGAAGTGTGCCGCCGCGTCTGGCGCGATCGCAAAGTCATACGCCGTGCTGCAGGTCACACCGTCATGGGTGATCGTGTTCGTGGCAATGTACGGTAACGGCGGTTGGTCCACGCGCGAGATGACATGCGGGCCATTTGAGGACGCGCCACTGACGCCATTCTCGATATCACACCAGTCGGCGGGAAGAAGGAAGTCGGCGAGCGCCGGCGCGGCAAGGAAAACAGCGAGTAGAGCACCCCGTTGCATCTTCTGGACCTCCACGGTCAACCCGGTATTTCCCAGATGACAGCGCACGGCGTGAGCCGTGCCGCACCCATTATACCCTCATTATACCTTATGCCGCGCCCCGGCCCGCTGAAGAAACCCGGGACAGCTTCGAATGGCATTAACTTAAGCCGCAACGTCTTGCTCCAGCAGGAAACCCGGGAAACCCAGGACAGCGGGGCTGTTGAAGAAGTCACGTTTGCTCTTACTTATGCGGCACGTCGCGCTGGCTGCCGCGGCGCAGCGGCGCGACGGATATTGACGTCGGCGAAGCGCTTTTCCGCGTCACTCCAGCCCCAGGTTGCCGGCGCATGGCGGAACGCCGCCAGACGCTTGAGATTCATCGCCGCTGCGGTCAGGTAGACCTGGATCGCGACGTTCCACCGGCCACGCCGAGCCGCGCGGCGTAGGCCGTGTTGCGTCTTGGCTTCACCGTGAGCACCTTCGGCACGCCAGCGGTGTCGCGCGTACAAGCCCCGCT
>JAFGRR010000582.1 GCA_016935035.1 Phycisphaerae bacterium
CGTGCCAGGCCGAAGTCAGCAAGCTTGACCAAAGGCGACGAAGCGCCGGGGCGATGGAGCGACGAAGGGGCACAATCCGGAGGCTTCTCAGTCGCGGTCTCTTGCAGCAAGATATTCGCCGCCTTCACGTCACGATGAATCAGCCCCGCCGCGTGGGCCGCCCCGAGCGCCAGCAGCAATTGCCGGAAGATGTGCCGAGCCGTGTCGGCGTCGAGCGGCCCGCGCTTGCGGATCAAGTCCGCCAGCGAGCGACCAGCGACGTACTCCATCACGATATAGGGTGAGCGCCCGTCGAGAACGACGGCGTGGATCGCCACGATGTTCGGATGCTGCAACTTCGCCGCCGCCTGGGCCTCACGCTCAAACCGACGCAGCGCCGTTGCGTCCGTCACCAACTCCGGCCGCAGCAGCTTCAGCGCCACCGTGCGTCGCAGCGCCGGCTCATACGCCTTCAGCACGATTCCCATTCCGCCCCGACCCACATAGCTCAGGATCTTGTACTGCCCCAGCTCCGCGAGATACGCGCGGTCTGACGACGGATTGAGCAACCCCTGGTCAATCAACCTCGCAATCTGCTCGCCGGGCGGCTCAATTTCGCGCAGTGTCGCGAGATGCTCGCGCAGCTCGTCCGCCAGATCCGGATGTCGCGCCAACACATCATCCGCGGCAACATGCTCGCCGCGTCCTCGCCGGTCCAGAAAGTCGTTGAGAATCGCCCCGATCCGCCCGTCGCGCGTATCACCGCCCTCGTCCGCCCCGGCGGATACGAGACGTGACAACTGCCCGGCCAGTTTGGTCTCGCGCACCTCGGCCATGGAGACCCCGTGAGAACGTTACTCCGATCACCACCAGTGTCAATTCTAACAGACTACCCCCACATTTCCCAAACGTCTTGATCATCTCCGGGACAGACACCTATCTGTCGCGTCTCCGTGCCTGACGTTTTCTACTGTAACCCTCTCCCCTGGCAAAAAAGGAGCGTCAGGCACGAAGGCCTGACGCTACATGGCTGCTTGAATTGGGTGGGAAGCGTTGTCGGTCTTACGCCGATTCCTTCTGTTGCTCCGCCTTGTTCGGGCGCAGCAGGTCTTCCTCGCCGCGGATCACCTCGGGGGTGACGACGTACGGGGCGGTGTGTTTCATCTCGGGCAGTTCGAACATGTAGTCGAGCATCATCTCCTCGATCACGGAGCGCAGTGCGCGGGCACCGGTTTCGCGGGCCATCGCACGCTGGGCGATGATCACCAGCGCCTCTTCGGTGAAGCGGAGCTGGGCACCCTCGAGGTCGAACAACTTCTCATACTGCTTCACCAGCGCGTTGCGCGGCTCGGTCAGGATCTTGATGAGCGCCGACTCGTCCAGCGGGTGCAGCGGGCAGACCACCGGCACGCGGCCGACGAACTCCGGCACCATGCCGTACTCGATCAGATCGTCAGGCGTGACCTGGTCGAGCACCTTGCCCAGCTCGTGCACCTCGTCCTGCGGGTTTTCGTCCGCGTTAAAGCCGATGGACTTGCGGCCCAGCCGCTTGCGGATGATGTTGTCGAGCCCGACAAACGTGCCGCCGCACAGGAACAGGATGTTGGTGGTATCTATCTGGATGTACTGTTGCTCGGGGTGCTTGCGGCCGCCCTGGGGCGGGATGTTGCTGATGGTGCCCTCGAGCATCTTGAGCAAAGCCTGCTGCACGCCCTCGCCGCTCACGTCGCGTGTGATGCTTACGTTGTTCCAGGTCTTGCCGATCTTGTCGATCTCGTCAATGTAGACGATGCCGCGCTGGGCGGCTTCGAGGTCGAAGTCGGCGTTCTGAAGCAGCCGCAACAGAACGTTTTCGACGTCCTCGCCGACATAGCCGGCCTCGGTCAGCGTCGTGGCGTCGCCGATCGCGAAGGGCACGTTCAGCACGCGCGCCAGCGACCGCGCCAGCAGCGTCTTGCCCGAGCCGGTCGGCCCGATCATCAGGATATTGCTCTTGTCGAGTTCGACGTCGTTCTCGTCCATGGTGTCGGCGTGGGCCAACCGCTTGTAGTGGTTGTGCACCGCGACACCCAGGGCCCGCTTTGGGATCTCCTGGCCGATGACGTACTGATCGAGGAAATCGTAGATCTCACGCGGCTTGGGGATGGTCTTGAGCAGCGAACGGCCACGGTTGGTCCGGCGGCGCTCCTCTTTGACCAAGTTATGGCAGAGTTCGATGCACGCCGCGCATATGAAGACGTCGTTGGTGCCTTCGACCATCGGTCCGGCATCGCGGTGGCTCTTGCCGCAGAAGCTGCACACGTTGGACTTGCGCGACCGGCCACCGGAGTTACCGCGATTAGATGTCATTCACAATCCTCATCACTACCGCCGCCAACTCCACTCGCCGGCAGCCACTGATCTTTTCGACCCCGCATCCCACTGGACCTAACTTGATTTTACCAAGACGCGCGCCTGATTTGGAGCGACTGTCTGGATTGTAGCGCGTGGCTACCTCTTACATGCGTCAAATCGCCGCCTGACGCCGATTCCGCCGTGTTTTGCGCGTCAGTCTTGCTCGGTGCGAGGACCGGCATCGTCGAACGGATCGTCCCGACTTTCTCTAGGTGTTGCCGGCGCCAGGATGCGCCCGATCAGACCGGCCCGCATGGCCTCGAACTCGATCTCGCTGATCTCACCACGCTCCCGCATCTCACGCAGATCCTGGAGCGTGAACGGTTCGGCTACCTGATCAGCCCGTGCCCATTGCTGAATCCGCCGCGCCAGGGCCAGCCCGACCACGGCCACAACCACGAACAGCGCCAAAATGATGGTCCAGAGCACCAGATCAGCCGTCGCCGAGGCCATGTCGCGCCGCACCTCCTTCAATCACCGGCACTAGGTCCTCGGCCGGCCGGAACATACTAACGTGAGAGGGCCACATTGTTTACCGTATTCGCGCATGTAACCTGGATTGCCGGGTCGGCCCCCAATCAGAACTCCGGACGCAAGTCCGGGGCCGTCGTTAGCACAGCGCGGCAGGCCACCGACGCGCCTGTGCCGTCCCCTACAGATCTGCTTCCGTTGGCTAGTTCAACGCTGAGATGGCGGCTTCGAGCCGCTGGAGGCTGTGGCGCACCAGGGCGGTCTGGTCGCCGTCCGGAATCCGTTCGAGGTATACCGCCAGGTGTGCGTACGCCGACCGCATGTTCCCCAGATGAGCATGCAGCCCGGCCAACTCGCAGAGATACTGGCCGTTGTGCGGCTCGACCGCCGCCAACCGGCGCAGGATGTTCGCCAGTTGTGACCACTCGCCGCGCATCATGTAGATCGTGCGCAGGTTGTTGAGCACGCGCGAAAGCACGGCGCGCGTGTCGATGGGCGCCAGGTGCTCGGCACGGAGCTTGGCCTTCTGGCCCAACTGCTCCTTCAGCAATTTACGACAGTCAGTGAGCGAGAGTGAACCACCGTCGTCATACGGGTCGGCAATAACGAGTCGCTCCGGATCATCGAAACGCACTAGTACGCGCCCCGGGAAGTTCACGCCGGTGACTGGCCACTTCAGTCGTCGCGCCACTTCGAGCCAGACCACGGCGAGGCTGATCGGAATTCCGACGCCGCGATCGAGTACGCGATTGACGTACGAGTTTTCGGGATCGTAAAAGTCGCCGTCAACTCCGACGAAGTTGTTCTCGTCCACGAGCACTTCGCGCATGACCTCGTAGCGCTGAATCGAATCAAGCCCGGGTCGTCGCGCCGCGATGGCGTCGGCCAGCGCGTCGAGACGACCGAGATAAGCGGGTATGTCGATGTAGGGATAGACGTCGCGCGCTATGTGCAACGACGCACAATCCAGGCGAATGTGCTTCGTGTCGAGTTCCATCAACGAATCGAATGGGTGTTGCCGCGCGCCCATGCCATGGTCCCAAGCAGTGCTTCTCTCTTCCGTTGCGAACTCAATCATACACTAGTTGCAGCCTTGTAAACGCGCGAAAAATCATAAGGAGTGTTTATCAGACGGGCCTTGTTTTCAGGCGTATAATGCGCGGCATGTCAACAACAGCACGGCAAGCGCGCACGCACAAGTGGCGCAACTGCATTCCGCTGATGATGATCGTGGTGACTGCCGGCGCCTGCGTCGCGGCCCTGCTGTTTCGCGATCATCTCTATGCACGTATCTGTGCGTATCGAATCGCGCGAGCTGACACGGTCGTCGCGCGGGTCAGTGGCTTGACCGCGTTGTGTGATCTCGGCGACGCCGCCCGCGGCGGGATCAGGGCGCTAACGCGCAGCGACGATCAGGACTTACGCCTGCTGGGTGTTATCGCGCTTCAGCAGATGAATGCCGACTGGTGCCGGCGGGATTTGCGCGAGATGCTTGCCGATCCAAGTGGCAGCGTGCGAGAGGCCGCCGCCACCGGCCTTGCCCACCACCACGACGAGGCCGCCCTGCCCGTGCTGCACGACATGGCCGCCTCCGACGATGATGTAACGATCTCGCTATGCGCCGACGCCCTGCGGCAATTGGGAACACCCCGGGCCCTGGAGGCATTGGCACTGCTCGAGCAGAGCCACCCGAGCCTCGCGTCCCAGCCAGCCATGCCACAGCTCGCCCCCGCAATATTGCCCACGGACGGGCTCACCCCCACTGATCCATGATATCCCACGGCAGTAGCCGTGCTATATGATGGCGTAAGTGATTCTAGCCGCGTAATCGCCGTTTTTTGTGTGGCACACGGCATGCACAACTAGCTGCTGTGTCTTGGCAACCGTTAACGGAAACAAAGGAGACGCAGATGAGGCTGGGGCTCTGTCTGTTGGCCGTGCTCACCATCCTGTTCCTTGCGCCGGCGATGCCGGCGGTCGCCGCCGAGGACGTGAGAATCCTCAACGTCTCGTACGACCCGACGCGCGAGTTGTACGAAGAGTACAACCAGGCATTCACCAAGTACTGGAAGGAGAAAGCCGGCCAGGACGTCACGGTTCGCCAATCGCACGCGGGCGCCGGCAAGCAGGCCCGCGCGGTCATCGACGGCCTTGAGGCTGATGTTGTAACGCTCAACGTGGCATACGACCTCGATGCGATGCACGAGAAGGCCCACCTCATTCCGGCCGACTGGCAGAAGCGTCTGCCCAATAACAGTTGCCCGTACGCCTCCACCATCGTCTTCCTCGTACGCAAGGGCAACCCCAAGAACATCAAGGATTGGGACGATCTCATTAAGCCCGACGTCGGCGTTATCACGCCGAATCCCAAGACTTCCGGTGGTGCCCGCTGGAACCACTTGGCCGCCTGGGCCTACGCCTCCCGGAAGTTCGATAAGGACGAAGCCAAAGTCCTGGACTTCATGAGGAAGCTCTATGCGAACGTGCCGGTGCTCGACACCGGGGCCCGGGGATCAACCAACACGTTCGTGCAGCGTCGCATCGGCGACGTATTTCTGGCCTGGGAAAACGAGGCCTTGCTGGTAACAGAACGGCTGGCTCCGGGCGAGTTTGAGATCGTCGTCCCGTCGATAAGCATTCTGGCCGAGCCGCCTGTCACCATCATCGACAAAGTCGTGGACAAGCGCGGCACGCGTAAGGTAGCGACGGCTTATCTGGAGTACTTGTATTCGGACGTTGGGCAGGAGATCATCGCCAAGCACCACTACCGCCCGAGTCTGCCGGAGATCGCCAAGAAGTACGCCGGCCGCTACCCAGAAGTGACCATGATCACTGTGGATGACGAGTTGTTTGGAGGCTGGCAAAAGGCGCACGCCAAGCACTTTACGGAGGGTGGAGTTTTCGACCAGATTTTCAGGCCATAGGCGCCGGGAGACGAATAAGTGAAGCTCTCACGCTCGGGGCATCGCCCCGTCATCCCGGGCTTTCGGATCGCGATGGGCTTCGCGGTCCTGTACATGAGCCTGCTCATGCTGATTCCGCTCTCGATGCTGGCGCTGCGCGCCGGTCAGTCGAGTTGGGATGAGCTTTGGGCGACATTTACGTCGGCGCGCACGCTGGCCGCGTATCGGCTGAGCCTCGGAGGAGCGCTCATCGCGGCCACCGTTAACACCGTATTCGGCCTCATCATCGCCTGGGTGCTGGTCCGGTATCGCTTCCCGGGACGGCGACTGCTCGACACCCTTGTCGACCTGCCGTTCGCCCTGCCAACCGCCGTCGCCGGAATTTCGCTGACCGCGATCTATGCACCAAACGGCATCCTCGGCGGCCTGCTCGAAAAGGGCGGCATCCAGGCAGCCTATAGCCCGCTCGGGATCGTTATCGCGATGACGTTCGTCAGCCTGCCGTTCGTCATTCGCACCACGCAGCCGGTACTTCAGGATATCGACCAGGAAATCGAGGAGGCAGCGGCCACGCTCGGGGCCAGCCGTTGGCAGGCCTTTCGCCGCGTGATCTTCCCCTCGATCATGCCGGCCGTCATCGCCGGGTTCGCCATGGCGTTTGCACGGGCCGTGGGCGAATACGGCTCGGTGGTCTTCATCTCGGGCAACATGCCCGGTCGCACCGAGATCGTGCCCTTGCTGATCGTGACCAGACTGGAGGAGTACAACTACGCGGGCGCCACGTCGGTGGCGCTGGCTCTGCTCATTCTGTCCTTTGTGATGCTGCTCGTAATTAACCTGCTTCAGGCCTGGGCCCGACGCAGCGCGCCGGTGTAGTAGTTCCGGCATCGACAGCCATATTGAGCCACGCTGGCTGAAAGAGAGACGATGGCCGCGATTGTGACCAACGCCAAACTCGCCCACGCGGCGCCACGCACAGCCGTGCGGCACTCATCGGCCATTGTTCGGTGGCTGTTGGTTCTGACGGCGGTGGCGTTTCTGGGGCTGATGCTGATTCTCCCGCTCGTGATCGTCTTCTACAGCGCACTCGAAAAGGGCTGGCAGACCGCGTGGGCAGCGCTGACGCATCCCGACGCCCTGGCTGCCATTCGCCTGACGGCCCTGACAGTTGCAATCGCCGTGCCGGTAAACGTGATATTCGGGATCGCCGCCGCCTGGGCGATCACGAAATTCCGCGTCCGCTGCAAGAGCCTGCTGATCACGCTGATTGATCTGCCGTTCAGCATTTCGCCGGTGATCGCCGGCATGATCTTCGTGCTGCTGTTCGGGGCGCAGGGTCTGCTGGGGCCGTGGCTGAGTGCGCACGATATCAAGATCATCTTCGCCTGGCCGGGCATCGCGCTGGCAACGATGTTCGTCACGCTGCCGTTCGTGGCACGCGAGCTGATCCCGCTGATGCAGGCCCAGGGCTGCGACGACGAGGAAGCCGCCATCAGCCTCGGTGCCAACGGCTGGCAGACGTTCTTCCGCGTGACATTGCCGAACATCAAGTGGGGGCTGGCGTATGGCACGATCCTCTGCACGGCCCGCGCGCTGGGCGAGTTCGGCGCCGTCTCGGTCGTCTCAGGTCACATTCGCGGCGAAACGAACACTCTCCCGCTGCACGTCGAGATCCTGTACAACGAGTACCAGTTCGCCGCCGCGTTCAGTGTCGCCGGCCTGCTGGTGGGCATCGCCCTCCTGACCATCATCGGCCGGAGCTTCATAGAGTGGCGCATGCAGAAGAGCCTGCTCCGCCACGCCAATGGCGGCCCGACGGCATCATCCACCCTTGAACAGGCCGGGAGCGAATAATGGGCATCGAGGTTGCCAACGTCACCAAGCAGTTCGGGGCCTTCGCGGCCCTGCGCGACGTCAGCCTGCGCGTCAAAGCCGGCGAACTCATCGCACTGCTGGGCCCGTCCGGCTCCGGCAAAACGACGTTGCTTCGCGTTATTGCCGGACTGGAAGCGCCCGACTCCGGCAGCGTCCTTTTCGAGGGCGAGGACGCCACCACGCGCCACGTCCGCGACCGCCGCGTCGGCTTCGTCTTTCAACACTACGCCCTGTTCCGTCACATGACGGTCTTTGAAAACGTGGCGTTCGGCCTGCGCGTGCGGCCGCGCCGCTTGCGCCCTACGCGTGCGGACATCCGCCGCCGCGTCATGGAACTGCTCCACCTCGTGCAGCTCGAAGGCTTCGCGAAGCGCTACCCGTCGCAACTCTCCGGCGGTCAGCGTCAGCGTGTGGCCCTAGCCCGGGCATTGGCGGTCGAGCCGAAGGTGCTGCTGCTCGACGAGCCGTTCGGCGCCCTGGACGCCAAGGTCCGCCAGGAGCTGCGCCGCTGGCTGCGCCGCTTGCACGAAGAGATCCACGTAACCAGCGTCTTCGTGACGCACGACCAGGATGAGGCACTGGAGGTCGCCGACCGCGTCGTCGTCATGAACACCGGCCAGATCGAACAGATCGGCACGCCCGAGGAAGTGTTCCGCAGCCCGGCCAGCGCTTTCGTCATGAACTTCCTGGGCACCGTGAACGTCTTTCATCGGCGGGTGGACAGCCTGACGCCGGGACCGGACGCGATCGAACTCCAGTGTCCGGACGAGTTGCCGGCGGGCTCGCGTCCGGCGCGGATTTTCGTCCGCCCGCACCATCTGGAGATCAACGCCGGCCCGACCGGAGCGCCCGGCCTGCGTGGGCTTGTGCAGTACATCAACGCGGCCAGCCCGCAGGTCAAGGTCGAGGTGCTCTCCGAGTTCGGCGAAGTGCTCCAGATTGAAACATCACAGGATCGCTACCAGGAATTGGCTCTGCAAAAGGGAAGCGAAGTGTTCGTCACGCCAAAGGAGATGCGGGTCTTCTTCGACGACGGCCACCATGGTCCTTCAACACCGTCAACGCAGTTGCCCGACAGGATGAGTTAGCCATGTCCATCGAGAAAGTCGCCGTGATCGGGCTCGACTGTTGCGAGCCGAGTCTTGTGTTCGACCGTTGGCGCGACGACCTGCCCAACCTGCGCCGCCTCATGCAGTCCGGCTTGCATGGCAACCTCGAAAGCTGCCTGCCGCCAATCACTGTGCCCGCCTGGACCTGCATGACCACCGGCAAGGACCCGGGTGAACTCGGCATCTACGGTTTTCGCAATCGCCGGGACTACAGCTATGACCGGCTCGGCACGGCGACGAGTCTCGACGTGCGGCAACCGCGTGTCTGGGACCTCCTCGGCCAAGCTGGCAAACAGACGATCGCGGTTGGCGTGCCGCAGACCTTTCCGATCGCGCGGCCCCCCAAGGGCTGCATGGTGACCTGTTTTCTAACGCCCAGCATCGAGAGCGACTACACGCATCCGATTTCGCTGAAGCGCGAAATCGCGGGACTAGTCGGCGAGTACATGGTGGACGTGCCGGAGTTTCGCACGGACGACAAGACGCGGCTGGCCGAGCAGATCAACGTCATGACGGACAAGCGGTTTGCCGTCTGCCGCCATCTGCTGCGCACCAAGCCGTGGGACCTGTTCTTCATGGTCGAAATCGGCGTGGATCGGATTCATCACGGGTTCTGGCGCTACATGGATCGCGAGCATCACGGATATACGCCGGGGAATCCGTTCGAGAACGTCATCCATGATTACTACGTGCGCGTCGACGGGTTGATTGGGCAACTGCTCGGCGAGCTTGATCTGAGCAAGACGGCCGTCTGGGTCGTGTCGGACCACGGTTCGAAGCGGCTCGAGGGCGGTGTGTGCTTCAACGACTGGCTGATTCGCGAAGGTTTACTGGTGATGAAGGAGCCGGCGACCGAGCCGCGGCGTTTCGCGTTCGACGACGTCGACTGGTCGCGCACGCGGGTGTGGGGCGAGGGTGGCTACTACGGCCGGTGCTTCATCAACGTCGAGGGGCGCGAGCCGCATGGCATCGTGCCGAAGTCACGCTACGAGACGCTGCGCGACGAGCTCATCGCCAGGCTCGAAGCACTCACCGACCCGCAGGGACGCCCGACGGGCACACGGGCCTATAGGCCCGAGGCGATTTACCGCGACGTCAACGGCGTTCCGCCGGACCTGCTCGTCATCTTCGGCGACCTGCGCTGGCGCAGCGTCGGCACGGTGGGCAACCCGGAAATTCACACGCGTGAGAACGACACCGGCCCCGATGACGCCAACCATTCGCAGCAGGGCCTCTACATCCTGTCTCACCCGTCGCTGAAAACCGCACGACAGGACGCCTCACTCTACGACGTGACACCGACAATCCTGAACATCCTGGGTCATCCTATCCCAGCGGACATCCGCGGACGTGCCCTGGTTTGACGCCGCCGCGCTGTCGTCGCGGCGTAGCAACACTGGTACGACCACGATTCGCACAACACCGACCATAGGCACTATCCCAACGGCCCACGGTCGAACATACTCCGGCAAGACTGAGCGCAGAGCCCGGTCGTGGGGCCGGGGTCGAGCCGACCTGTTCGTTTCCTGGAGGTCGCAACCATGCGAAGACGCGGATTCACACTGATTGAGTTGCTCGTCGTGGTCGCAATTATCGCCCTGCTGGTCTCGATTCTAGTGCCCTCGCTGTCGTCGGCGCGCGAGCAGGCCCGGCGGACGCTCTGCATATCAAATCTGCGGCAGCTATCCCACGGCTGGCACATGTACGCCGACGACAACAACGACACGTCGCTGCCCGGACGCTACGCAAAGGCATCGGGCGTTATGACGAATCCTGACAACTGGTACCGCGTCGGCAACGGCCTGAAGTATCGGCCACGTTGGGTGGCGACAATGGGAATGTACGTCGGCATCTACGCCTTCGACCATCCGCGCACCGACGACGACCGCCAGGACTATGACAGCAAGGTCTACGCCTGTCCCGCCGCCCCGAAGTGGATCGACGAGCGCAACTATGCCTACGGCTACAATCATCAGTTCCTCGGCAACGCGCGCAAGACGAACGGGCGCTTCCACAACTTCCCCGTGAACCGCTCGCGGATCAGGAGTTTTGCCGGCACCGTGCTGGGCGCCGACTGCATGGGCACCGCCGCTGGCGTACCACGCGTTGACCGACTCAGCTACAACAACAGCGGCACGGACTACGCCGAACTGGGCAATCACGGCTGGACGCTTGATCCGCCACGCCTGACGGAAACGTCCGACCGCGGCACCGGCGACGCGGACAGCCCGCGCGCGGCGATCGATCCGCGGCACGTCGGCAAAGCCAACACCGTCTTTTGTGACGGGCACGCCGAAGCTCTGACGCCACTGAAGCTCGGCTACCGTGTACTGCCCAACGGTGCCTACGTTGACCTGGAAACCGTCGATGATCCACCCACAAACCGCCTGTTCGGCGGCTCCGACGGCGATGACGATCCGCCGGATCTGCCGATGTAACGGAGTTAACCGCAGGCGCATCCCGGACGCACCGTCCGCGTGGCTCCTACACCACCGTTTTGTGGCGTGTCCCGCTCGACACCGCTACCCGCCGCGCGATACCGTATATATTCCTCGTCGGGCGTTGTGTTTCCGGCCCGCCAGCGGTGCGGTTTCGTATTCTGGCGTTCAATTCCGAGCACGGATGAGGGCATGACGTGAAATTCGACACGATTATCAAGGGCGGAAAACTGGTCACGGCCAGTGAGACCGTGCGCGGGGATCTGGGCATTCGCGATGGGCGCATCGTTGCCATCGCCAAACGGCTCGACGCGGGCCGCGCGAACGACGCGACGATCGTCGACGCCAGCGGACGCTACGTCATGCCCGGCGGCATTGACGCGCACGTCCACCTGGCGCTGCCGTTCTGCGGGACGGTGTCGGCCGACGATTACGACTCCGGCACGCGGGCGGCGGCCTGCGGCGGCGTTACCACGCTGATCGACTTCGCGATTCCGTACGGCAAGGAGACGTTGCAGCAGGCCGTGGACAACTGGCAGGCGCGGGCCGAGGGCAAGGCGTGCATCGACTACTCGTTTCACCTGGCGATCACCAACTGGGAGCAGCAGAAGAAAGACGTGCCGAAGATGATCGAACGCGGCATCCCGACCTTCAAGCAGTTCATGATCTACGAGAGCCAGGGCTGGCAATCCGACGACGCCGCCATGTATGCGGCACTCGAAGCGTTGCGTGATCTGGGCGGGATGCTGTGCGTGCATGCCGAGTCCAGCCGTGTGCTGGACATGCTGATTGAGCGGCACCACAACAAGGCGGAGATGAAGAAGCACGGGGCGTATCTGCACACAATCACGCGGCCGAACTTCATCGAGGCGGAGGCCATCCAGCGCGCTATTGAGTGGGCGCGGGTCACGCGTGGGCGACTGTATATCGTGCACATGAGCACAGGCGAAGGCGCCGATCTGGTGCGCCGGGCACGCGAGGAGGGCGTCGACGTGATCGCCGAGACGTGTCCGCAGTATCTGGCGCTCGATGACAGTCTGTTCGCCGGCAAGGACGGGCACCTCTACGGCACGTGCCCGCAGATCAAGAAGCCGCGCGACCAGAAGCGGCTGTGGGCGGGCCTGAAGAGTGGCGAGGTAAGCACGATCGCCACCGACACGTGCACGTTCAATACGAAGCAGAAGGCGATGTGGAAGGGTGACTGGACCAAGATCCCCATGGGCATGCCCGGCCTGGAGACCATGCTGCCGATCATCTTCACCGACGGCGTGCTTAAGCGGCGGCTGACGGTCAACCAGCTCGTCGAGAAGTGCTGCACGGCGCCGGCGCGAATCATGGGGCTCTATCCGCGCAAGGGCACGCTCCAGGTTGGTGCCGACGCCGACGTCACGATCATCCACCCCACGAAGAAACGCCGGGTGGATTGGCGCAAGATGCAGACCAACTGTGACTGGAGCCCGTTCCAGGGACGTGAGTTGGCGGGTTTCGCGGAGCACACGTTCTGCCGCGGCGAGCAGATTGTGAAGGACTATCGGTTCGTGGGGCGTAACGGGTATGGGCAGTTCGTGCCGCGCTCCAATCTGCTTCCATCCTGACAGTTTGAACCAAGGCCACACTCGCGGGAGGTTTTCTCGTGCATGACGGCAACGGAATTCTGACTCTACAAGGCGCGATTCAGGAAGCCGGGCGTTGTTTGCTCTGCCATGACGCGCCATGCAATACCGGATGCGGGGCCGACTCTGATCCGGCGACGTTCATTCTCAAGCTGCGCATGGGTGATATTCGCGGCGCAGTGCGAACGCTGCGCGAGCACAACATACTCGCCGGGGTCTGCGCCCAGGTTTGTCCGACCTGCCGGTTGTGCGGGGCGGGGTGCTCGCGGTCGGAGTTGGATGACCCGATTCGCATTGCCGAGATTCAGGCGTTTCTGGCCAACTACGAGCGGCGGGAGAAGATGCGTGTGTTGCGTGCGCCGTCGCCCGGCGATCGGCGCGTGGCGGTGATTGGATCGGGGCCGGCGGGACTGTCGGCCGCGGCCAGCCTGGCGCTGCGCGGCTATGCGGTGGTCGTGTA
>JAFGRR010000583.1 GCA_016935035.1 Phycisphaerae bacterium
CGCTTGCTGATCGCCAGCCCCAGCCCCGTGCCGCCGAATCTCCGCGTGATCGAGCCGTCGGCCTGCGTGAACGGCTGAAACAGGATCTCGCACTGTTCGGGGGTCATGCCGATGCCGGAGTCGATGACGTCGATTTGCAGCGCTGGCTGTCCCGACTTGGCCGACAGCGAAACACTGGCCACGACGCGGATGCCGCCGAGATCGGTGAACTTGATGGCGTTGCCGATCAGGTTGATCAGGACCTGCCGCAGGCGAACCGCGTCGGTGCAGATGGTCTCGGGAATCAGGCTGGCGTATTCAATCGACAGCGTGAGGCTCTTGGCCGCGGCCCGCTCGATCATCAACTGCCGCACGTTCTCCAGCACCTCGAACGGCGAGCAGTCGACACGGTTGATCTCCAGCTTGCCGGCTTCGATCTTGGAGAGATCGAGGATGTCGTTGATGATCTCGAGCAGGTAGCCGCCGTTGCGACGAATCGTCTCGATCGCCGACTGCACGTCGCCCTGCTGCTCGGTGTCAAGCACCAGCGATCCATCGCTGGCCGGAGCCAATTCCTCGCGGAGGACATCCGCGAAGCCGAGGATGGCGGTCATGGGCGTCCGGATCTCGTGGCTCATGTTGGCCAGAAACTGGCTCTTGGCACTGTTGGCGGCCTTGGCGGCGCGCATGGCATCTTGCAGGGCGGTATTGATGGCCACCATTTCCTGCTTCTGTGCTTCCAACTGCTGCCTTTGCGCCTCGAGTTGCATGTTGTTGGCGTGCAGAAGCGTGGCCTGCGTGCGCAGCGTCTTCGTGGTCGTCACGCGTTGAAGCACCAGGGCCGCCATGCCCAGGTAGGTGTCGATTACGTCCTTGGTTCGCAGCTTCGTGCCGCGCGGCAGCCGCACCTTGCCCACCGCGACAAGCTCGCCCTCGCGCATGCACGACAGGCAATAAGTCACTGTGTCCGCGTGGTCCCCCGTCTGTCCCGCATCGCCGCCACACAACAGCTCCACCGGGCAGTCAGCATGACGCGTGCAGCAGCGCACCTGTTCACACCTGAGTTCGGCGACGAGGTCTTCGTCGAGATGCGTGCTGGCCCGCTCGGTCACCGGGCCGGCGGTGCGCTCCACGTCGTCCGCCGCGTCCCTGGCCTCGATGGTCAGCAGCGCCGTGTCTGTATTGAAGGAGGCCAGCGAAGCGCAGCGTGCGGAGCAGATGCGGCGCAAGTTACGGCACAGAATGGCGTAGACCTCTTCCTCGCTGGCGCCCTCGACTTCCACGACTGTGTCGTACAGCACGCGGTAGGCGCGGTTACGCTCTTCGAGGATGCGGGCGGCATGCGCCTCCGCGTCTGTTGTGCGTGCGTCGCGACTTGAGGTCATCAGGGTCCGTCCGTTACTTGCGACGACAAACGGCGAAGTACCAAACCAGGGCGCCCGACACCAGCGCCGCCGTCACCCACGGGGCCGCGACATGTAACATTGCCGGAAGAGTCACCTTCTGTGTGCTGTAACTTGGCCCGAGAGCGGGGTCGAACACGTAGACCACCAGCGCCAAACCGGGGATAAACGCGACAAACACGATCAGGAACGCCAGGTTGCCCTCGCCGATTTGCCGCAACGTGCCGAGGATGCAGCCGCCGTTCAGGGCTATGCCGGCGCCAAACAGGATGCCCGACAGCAGGTTGAAGAAGCCGAAGCCGCGCAACTGCCCGATCGGCTTGAGCCCCAACGACGGTGAGATCAGCCCGCTCAGCAGGAACCCCGCACTGGTGATGACAAAGATCACGATGAACATACGAATGATGCGCGTGCCGTGCCCCATATAAATCTCGCCCAGCCCATGGGCGAAACACAGGCCGGCCCGCTGCACGCAGTACCCGAACCCGACACCAAAGAGCACGCCCAGCGCCACCAGAAGCTCGAATGACATGATCAGCGCCTCCCAAGTGTGAAGCTATACACGGCGAACGCACCGATGAAGATGCCCGCCGCCGAGAGAAACGACGAAACCGAGAGCATCGGCATGCCCGTCACGAAGGCCGTCGTGCAGGTTCCGGGCGCGATGGTCACGCCCATTCCGATCAGCATGCCGCCGATGATGAGCTTGGGCAGCATGTTGACCCGTGGCATGCGCAGACGAAACTCGCGGTTCGAGTAGGCCCCCAGAAATGCCCCCCCGATCACGCCCATGTTGACCAGGAAGGCGAAAAGAAACTTGTTGCCATCACCGAGCTTCCCGATCATCGGCAGAAAGCTGCTGCCGCCGATCCAGAACTTGCTGATGGTCAGGTACATCGCGACGTTCAGCAGCGCGAAGTACCCCACCATGAAGAGCGGGCTTTTTAGTCGTGCTCGTAGCTCCACCGGTTATCTCCATTGCATGGGTACGGCGGCACCCTGACGTGGCTAGCGCCGGGAGATCGTGATCTCCCAACCCCGGTCATGCTCGGTTATCGAGATGGAGACATCGTCATAGTCCTCCAACTCCTCGGGAACCGCCTTGATGGCCAGCGGGTCATCCACCAGGCATCGAAGCGACTCCCCGCTGCGCAGCCGATCCACCTCGCGCACGATCATGACGACGGGGTAGGGACAGACCTTCCCGCAGAGATTGACAGCTTGTGTCTCAACATGCATGTTCCAACTCCGCCTGCCGATGTTCGCTGGCTCGATGCGCGCTGGCCGGGACGTGACACCAGGTGGGCCCGGCGCGGACATCTCTTAAAGCGCGGACCCTGCCATCCGCCGCGCGAAGCCCTACACCCGGTTTCATCGGTCCATGGCTGTCGCACATTCGGTTAGCCCGACTGGAATGTCCGGACAGACGCCAAGCCTTCATTAGGCACCGCAATCCCAGGTGTGCCTGCGTCCGCGCGGACGCGCGAGTAATGCGGACGTCGGCCAACGCCGGCGTTAGTCGTGGCCTGCATCATCATCAACTCGTGCTGGGCGTGCCGATCTGACGCATGATCGTCTCGAGCAAAACGGCACGCTGAATTGGTTTTGTTGCAAAATCGTCGCATCCGGCATCCAGGCACTTCTCGCGACTACCAGACATGGCGTGCGCCGTCAGAGCGATAATCGGACGAGCATATCCCTTCGCACGGAGTATCCGAGTCGCCTGAAGCCCGTCGATCTCCGGCATCTGCATGTCCATCAGAACCACGTCAAATGGCCTGCCCGTGTCGTAGGCGGCCAGCGCGGCCTCGATGGCGAGTCGTCCGTTCTCGACAACGGCGACTTCGGCGCCCCACTTCC
>JAFGRR010000063.1 GCA_016935035.1 Phycisphaerae bacterium
CTGATCAAGCCGTTCGAATTCGACCAACTGAGAGCCAAATTGGAGGCCTTCGCAGCCCGTGCCGACGCGCTCGAGTCTGCGCGGGGCGTCGACCAGTCGTTGATCGATACGCTCTTCGGTGGCCCCGCCGCCGCGGCGGACGAGGTGTTGCCCAAGGGGCTCGGCGCCGAGACCGGCCGACTCGTGATGGCCGCCGTGCGCGCTGCCCAGGAGGTCTCAGCGGCTGAATGTGCGGAGCTCGTGGGCATTTCACGCGTCAGCGCCCGTCGTTACCTAGAGCACTACCTGAGTACTGGTGCCCTGGAACTACGTTTGCAGTACGGGGTGGGCAGGCCCGAGCGCCGCTACCGTTTACACAGCGTGTAGATCGGTCAGGGCGATGCTGACCCTGGCCTCGACCTCGCTCACAATGATCGTCGGCGACCGGGTAGCGTGCGACTCCAGACGGTGCCGGTGAGGGCGTCAGCCGTGGCGGGCGGCCTCTTGAGCCAGTTGCACCCGCGACGAAAGCCCAAGCTTGGTGTAGACATGAGTCAGATGGGTCTGCACGGTCCGCGGCGAGACGAACAACCGCGTGGCGATCTCCTTGTTCGCCAACCCCTCACTCAATAGTCGGACCACGTCGAGTTCCGTCGGCGTCAGCGAAGCCCACCCACTCGACGGCCTTTTACGCTCGCCGCGCCCCCGCTGCGCGTAGCCGATCGCTTCGTCGGTCGTCAATGCGGCACCTCCGGCCCAGGCAGCGTCAAAGTCTTTCTCATCCAGTGCTTCCCGAAGCATTACGACGGAGGCGTCGTACTCGGCGTCGTGGATGGGGAACCGGACGATGCCGAATCTCATGCGCACCGCGCTCGCAGCACCCAGCAGCCGCGCCCCCTCCTGGTGACTGCCAGCGCTGCCCGCCAGACCTGCGAGGCACTCCAGAACGTCGGGGACACTGAGGTACGCCTCAACGGCGGCGGCTTGTCCGAGCGCCCGATGAGCGAAGTCCTCGGCCTGTCCGGGGTGGCCCTGCGCAACTGCCACGCGGGCTCGCGTGCCCAGCGAAAGCGCCGCGTGACACGGCCTGTCCGTCGTCACCGCGACAGCCTGCTCCGCCCAGCGCCTCGCCAGCGCGAGATCGCCTTCGGCCAGCGCGATCTCCGCCGTTTGATGAAGCCCCAGAGTTTCCGGCTGAGCGGCCATCAAAGGCAATCCGGTCGCATCTGCTTGCTTGGCCCGCTCGACATCGCCGGAAGCCAGCGCGATCAGAGCAGCTACCCAGTAGGCGTAACCCAGTTGCAATCCGCGAATCTCGGCGGCGGCTTCGAACGCCTTCTCAGTTGCCCTCTCAGCAGCAGCGGTTTTGCCCTGGTATGCGAGCGGGTAGCCCTGACTGGCCCGTGCCATCCCGCCCCACAGCAAGTCGTGTGCGGCTTCAGCTTCTTCGGCAGTCTGCTGGAACTGTGCGACTGAATTCTCCAGCTCGCCGCGGAACAACTGAGCAAGCCCCAGACACCAACGACACTGCCGCGACACGAATCGATCGCCGATCGCGTCTGCGAAATCTCGCCCCTCCTCGCCGGCGGTGCGTGCCGCTACGGGATCGCCCAGCATGATTGCGCCGTAGGCCTGCCAGCCAAGGATCTGACTGACCAGCCAGGCATCGTCAGCCGCCCTCGCAAGGCCGATTGCCTCCGCAAAGTACGGCTGGGCTGCCTTGGCGTTGTGGCCGCGGACGCAGCCGTTGGCCGTGAGTGCCCGAGCCAGCAGCGCTGGGTCGGCGATGTCGCGGGCGATCGTGAGCGCTTCTTCCGCTTGCTCGGCGCTGGCAGCACCTACCCAGGATTCGAGCATCGCCTTATCAGCCAGCGCCCGCGCCAGCTCTGCCGGTGGGGCAGCCTTGCCGTCGACGAGGGCCGCCTCCAAGCACGCCAGCCCTTCCCTGATCTGACCTCGCGCCAACCACAGCGGCTGCAGCGACGAGGCCAGCCTCAGCGCTTGCGCTACACCGGCATTCTCGCGGCTCCATGCGAAGGCAGCTCGCAGATTGTCGATCCCGAGCTCGGCCTGATCGAGACGGTGCTCGTGGTCTGCACGCACCGGCCTGTCGAGTGCTGCGGCCATCGACGTGTAGTAGTCGCGATGCCGTGTCCGCACGGCATCGGCCTCACCCGACTCCCCCAACTTTTCCAGCGCGTACTGCCGCACAGTCTCCAGCAGTCGGTATCGCGTTGTCCCCAGCCTGCTTTCGGCGACAACGAGTGACTTGTCGACGAGCAGGGTGAGTTGATCGATCACCTGATAACGCTCAACGTCCCCGCCACCGCCAACAGCTTCTGCCGCGTCCAGATCAAAGCCACCCATGAACGCCGCCAGCCGGCGGAAAAGGATGCGTTCAGGCTCGGTGAGCAGGGCGTGCGACCAATCCACCGACGCCCGCAGTGTCTGCTGGCGGCGCACCGCGGTGCGCGCTCCACCGGTCAGCAATCGGAACCGGTCGTGGAGGCTGTCAACGATTTCGTTCACGGACAGCGCCCGCATGCGTGCGGCGGCAAGCTCGATCGCAAGTGGCATGCCGTCGAGCCGACGACAGATCTCGGTCACGGCGGAGGTGTTCTCGTCGGTGACGCTGAAGTCTGGCCGAACCTTGCGAGCGCGGTCGGCGAACAGATCGATCGCTTCACTGTCCAGCGCGAGTGATGGGACCCTCCAGGTGGCCTCGCTGGCCACGCCGATCGGTTCGCGACTCGTGGCCATCAGCACTAGCGCGGGACACTCGGCCAGCAGTACGTCGATCAGAACTGCTGACGGGTCCAGCAGGTGTTCACAGTTGTCCAACACCATGAGCAGCCGGCGACCGCCGATGAAGCGGACCACCGTCTCCACGGCGGAGCGTCCCGGCTGGTCAGGTAGTC
>JAFGRR010000584.1 GCA_016935035.1 Phycisphaerae bacterium
CTGAAACAGAAGGTGTCGATTGCCAGTGTCTGCACCTCGTTCGAGATACTGATCTTCTCGGCGAACGGGTCGGGCAGGGCGATGTGCCAGCCCGGATCGAAAATCGGAGTGTTGTAATGCTCGCTCGAACTGACGTTGTTCGTGCGCAGCTTGCCGAAGCGCGCGATCAGCCCCTGCTTGCCGGACTCGACCTGAAACACGCCCGACGCCAGGTACAACAGCGCCAGCACGACCATCGCCAGGCCCAGCACGTTGAACCCGGATTGCAGCGCCCGGTTCAGCGATTCCTGTGCTGGATCCGCCTCGGGCGCGACCATCTCGCGCATTTCGGGAAACATCGGCGGCTGTGGATCATTCGTCGTCGACATTGGGCTCCCTTTCACTGGCGGCATCCGGAATGGTCTCACTACGCAAGACCGCCGGCTCGTTCAGTACGCGGAACATCGGCGAGTTCGAGTCCAGGAATATCGTCGAGCGCTGCTGCAAGGCAGCCTTCACCGCGTCAAGCCAGCGCAGCCACTCGAAAAACTCGCGGTCCTGGTCCTCGATCCGGGCCAGGATGTGTGTGCTGGCCTGCACGCCCGCCGAGGCAATCTCCTGGGCCCGCCGTGCCGCGAACGACATGATCTGGTCCGCGTTGGCCTTGGCCTTGGCCTCGATAGTGCTCGCGGCCGACTTGCCCGCCTGGGCATAGCCCGTGGCCTTGATCTCACGTTCCTTGCGCATCTGCTCGAAGACGGCCTGCGTCGCCTCGGTCGGCAGCGAGTTGCGCCGCAGCTCGAAGCGCACCAAATCGACACCGTAGTCCTTTGCGATGCCGGCCTTGGCTTCGCTGAGCATCTCTGCTTCAAGCGCGTCATAGCTGGCGTTCAGGATCGCCTCGTTCAGATTGACGAACTCGATCATCTCGCGCCGTCCGACCGCCGCCGCCCGCACCTGGTTCAGGCGCGCGCGAATCTGCTCGATCGCCCCCAACTCGTTGGGGGCGCTCTTGTAGAATTGCAGCGGGTTCGTGATCTTCCAGAGTGCGTACGCCCCGACGATCACGTTCTTCTCGTCACGCGTCTTGATCTCCAACTCCGGAATGTCGAGCGTGCGCAGCCGGCGATCATAGCGCGTGATCGTCTCGATCGGCCACGGCCAGCGGAATTTCCAGCCCGGCTGGTCGTACACGCTCGATTCATCCGCCTTGCCCAGCGTGACCTTCACGACCACGTCCGAGAAGCGAACCTGGAAACTGCACGCGTAGATCGCAAAGAGCACGAACAACCCGGCAGCTACGATCAGTGTGGCAAATGGAATCTTCTTCATCATCGCTCCTTGACCTGGCGACCCATTCGCCAGCGGCAAGTTCGGTAGATACCTAGTCCTTCTGAGTGGGGGCGATGTCCGTGATGTCCGGCCGCGCCTGCTCCTCAGCCTGCACGCGAATATGAACCTTCCGGTCGCCGGGCTCGAATGCCAGGAAGTACTTGCGCGAGTCCTTTATCCCTTCGGCCAACGCCGTCAGGTAAAGCCGCGCCCGGTAAACGTGCGGCGCCTCGCGATAGGCATCCCGCTCGGCTTCCATCTGCGTCAGCTCCGCCGCCGCCGCCAACTCCACCATCCAACGCCGCGCCCGGGCCCGCGCCAGCGTGACGGCCGCCGAGCCTTGCAGATCCGGCAACTGGCGCTCCACCTCCGCGTTCCAGAAACCCATGGCGACTCGCGCGGCTGCGTTTTCCAGAATCGCCGACACATACTCCGGCGCGAGCTGCGCCTCCATTTCCGCCCGCACGTCGGCAATCGCACGACCCACCGTGCTGCTAGCCTGCTCCCACGCGGCCTCCGCCGTCGCGACACGCTCGGCGGCCGACTCGTGATCCGCCTGCGTGCGCTGCATGCCCAGCGACGTGTCCCACTCGACCTGCTCAAGCTGCTCGTTGGCCAGCCGCAGGTGCCACGTCGCCCGCTCCAACTCCACGTAGGCCGGACCCAGCACCGCCAACTGCCGATCGAACGCCGCGACCACGTCGGGGTCCACCTCGCGCAGCCGGCGCTCGGCAGCGTTCAGAATCACGTCATTGTCGGTCAGTTGCCCGATTGCGTACGCCAGACGCAACGCGCGGAACTTGTCGCCCGCCACCTCCGACAGCGTCTCGTTTTCCTTCACGAGCGCCTCGCGAATCGAGCCGATCTTCTTCTGCTCCGCGTTCACCACGTCGCGGAACGCTTTCGCCACGGACTCTTCCGGGTGAATGTTCTGCAAGCCGACGTAGACAATCTCGATCCCCAGCCCCAACGCCGGGTCATCCGACGGATCAAGCGCCGGGTCCGGCGGCCCAACGCGCTTCTGGATCCGCTCTTGCAACAGACGGCCTATCTCCTGGCGCCGCTGCCCCAGCAGCGAATCGATGTCATTCGACGCGTTGAAACGCACCACCTCGCGCCAAGCGATGTTGCGCAGCGCCGCCTCGGGGTCTTCGAGCGCCTGCGAGTAATCGGCCAGGGCCTCGGGGTCGATCTTGTACTGCACTACGACATCCATCCGCATCATGTTGACCGGAACGGCCTGCGCGCTGCCCTCCTCCGGACGCAACTCGTTAGTCGGCAGCGCCTCGGTCGTCTGCTCAGCCCCGGACGATTCGTCCGGCTTGAGCGGAATCAGGAAGTCGTGATGCCGCTGGCCCAAGTGCGTCTTGTCGGTCCAAAGCGAGGCCTTCGTCGTGTCGTCAAGGTACTTCTGCTCCGGGTAGGCGTCGTACTTGTTGAAGCCGATGTACATCTGGTGCACGTTGCCCGTGTCGTACTTCCGCGCGATGTCGATCGGCCACGGCCACTTGAAGTGCGGCCCCGGCTGCCACGGCGTCGACGCGTTGATCTGGCGACCAAAACGCTCGATGATCACATGCTCGTCCGGCTGCACTACGACGAAACACGTCAGCACCCAGAGCAGGAACGCGCCGGTTCCCAACAGCGGCAACGCCGCTCTTTGCACGAGTTGGTAGAACCAGGTCTGCGATACCTCGAAACCGAACTGGTAGTTGATCGCCTCGGCGATCGAGTGTGCGATGCCGCCAGGCTCGGAGATCAGGCCGAGCAGCCGGCTGTCAAACGACGCCCGCGGCTCGACCCCCGGTTGTCGCGGGCGATAGATGTCCAGCACGAAGTTCAGCAGCGTCTCGATGCCGAGCACGAGCATCACCGCCGGTATCGCCCAGGTCAGCGCGTGCTCCCAGTACGAGCTCTTGGCGTAGATCTGAATGCCGAGGCTGACGATGATCAGGGCGGCGAATATCGTGTTACCCAACAGGTACGAGCCGCAGCCCCGCAGCATCAACCACTCTTTGACACGCCCCATGCCTGACGCATAACGGGAGTACAGATACGTGCAGAGGGTCACGATGCCCAGAACCACCATCGCGATCTGTGGGTTCTTGAACTCCCCCCACTTCGCCAGCGTGGACGGGTCGTCCGCCAGCGTCAGCCCGACGCGTTGCAGCATCCACAGCTCGTACAGCCCGCCGCCCGCCAGTACCAGGCCGATCAGCAGGCCAAAAGCCGGCACCAGCCACCGCTGCATCCACACCAGACGCGTCGCCGCTACTTTGAAGCCGGCGGCTTCCTCGTCGAAGATGGCCTGGCCACCGCCCGTCGCGGCTTTCTCACGCCGGAGCTGCTCCAGGTCAAGCGTTTCGAATTCCGCCAACTCCCGCTGCCGGAACATCAACAGCGCGATTAGCCAGATGGGCACACCACCCAACAGGTAGAATCCCAAGTGGTAGGTCGCCATCGAGTGCGACGTGTAGTACAGCGCCTGGACCGTTCCAAACGCCAGGAGCTGCAGGATCAACCCAAGCAGCGCCGTCCGCCGACTCCGAGCATGCCTGATCTGCGTCACCGGTTATTCCTCATCAAGCTGGCACGCCATATTCCACGAACCGACAGGCCGCCATTGCGTATGCTGGCTTGTCGGTCCGTCGCCGCAACCCCATAATGGGACCACGATTAGCCTCAAACGTCAAACGCGGCCGTCGCCCCAGTGAGGTACGCCCGCCCACGAAAGATACTGGATGTTCAGCAAGTTCACCGCCATCGTCGCCAACACCTTCACCGAGACCATCCGCCAGCCCATTTACAATATCCTGGTATGGGTGGCCGCGTTCTGGGTTGCTTTTGTCGCGCCCGCCCTCGCCGGCTTCACGCTCCAGATCGGAAACGACATCAAGGTCATGATGGATGTCGGGCTCGCCACGCTGCTGCTCTTCGCCCTGCTTTCCAGCGTCTTCAGCGCCACGGGCGTCATAACCCGCGAGATCGAATCCCAAACCGTACTTACCGTTGTCTCCAAGCCCGTCAGCCGAACGCTCTTC
>JAFGRR010000585.1 GCA_016935035.1 Phycisphaerae bacterium
CGACAATCCGATTGCTCCCGGCGTCGGCTATCAGCCGCCGGAGGATTACCGCGCCGACATGATGCACAGCGGCAATTACGCCCACGACGACGCCATCGGCAAGCACCAGCAGCCCTGGGACAGCACCTACCGCTTCTACAGCGAGCACACCGCCGCTTCGTTCAATCGCGACAAGGGCGTCCGCCGCGGTCTGTTCGGCGAGTACTTCTTCGACATTCCGATGAAGAACCGCTACACGTTCCTCACGCCCGACAAACAGCCCATCGGCAAGGCCAAGGTCGAACTTTTCGTCGGTCGCGGTCGCGGTTATACCGGCTGCGGCATGAACGCCGAGCCGAACTTCACCGGCCAGTCCGATGCCGCCGGCGTATACCAGCTTGAGCGCAGCCCGTGGGATCACGTGTTCATCTGGGGCAATAACGGCGTAACCATGTTCCGCGTCACACCCGAGGGCGGCAAGCCCATGATCGGCTTCGTCCCGCTCGGCCACTACAACCTCGAATACTGGCGCGGCAACGCCTGGATTGGCAACTACACCGTAGTCCTGCAGAACATCAAGTAACGAGATCTGAGCCAGAGCGGGTGCCCCAGCCTTTCAAGGCTGGGGCACCCTCACCACGGAGGCTGTACATGAACGTGGTCATCCGCACCGCCACCGAAGCCGATGTCCAGACCATCGTCCGCTTCAACGCCGCCATGGCTCTGGAGACCGAGTCCAAGCAACTCGACGAACCCACGCTCACCGCCGGCGTGTACGCCGTGCTGCATGACCCGGCGCTCGGGGTTTACTACCTCGCCCAGCGCGGCGACGACATCGTCGGCCAGGCACTTATCACCTTTGAGTGGAGTGACTGGCGCAATGCCATGTTCTGGTGGATTCAGAGCGTTTACGTAGCACCCGTCGCCCGCCGCACCGGCGTCTACCGGCAACTCTACGAGACCATCGCGCGCTGCGCCGACGAATCGCCCAACGTCTGCGGCCTGCGGCTGTACGTCGAGCGAGAAAACACGACCGCTCAGCGCACCTACGAGCAGCTGGGCATGCACCGCTCCACCTATCAGTTCTACGAATCCACGTCCTGACCGCCCAATCAGAGCCTGATGCGGGAGCGAGGGTCATATTCAGAATGGCGGCGACGCGACGGAGCGACGAAGGGATCGACAAAGATACGCCGGGGGCCGTCGCCAGGTTGCAGACCTGCCCGTGCCCGCCCCATTCGAGATCACCGTTCCACTGTTCCCCTAATCCTGAGCGCAGTCGACGGATTCGACATTCACGGCTCCTCACCGTACCATCGTCCGGTATGAATTCAGCTACAGGAGCACTGTCCGATGCCCAAGCGTTACTTGGTCACCGCCGCTTTGCCATACTCCAACAACCGGCTGCACGTCGGTCATATCGCCGGTGCGTATCTGCCGGCGGATATCTACGTGCGCTACCTGCGTGCCCGTGGCCGCGAAGTGTGTTTCGTCTGCGGCAGTGACGATAACGGTGTCGCCGCCGAAATCTCCGCCATGCAGATGGGCAGCACGCCCCAGGAGGTTTCAACTCGCTTCAACCAGGGGCAGAAGCGCGATTTCGCCGGGCTCGGCATTCAGTTTGACGTCTACGGCGGCACGCATCAGCCTGGTTACCAGGAGGTGCACGAGCCGCTCAGCCAGGAGCTATTCGCGCGCATCCACGCGAAGGGCTTCTTCACCAAGCGGAAGACCAAGCAGCTCTACGACCCCAAGGCCGAACGCTTCCTGCCCGATCGCTACGTCCGCGGCACGTGCCACTTCTGCGGGGCGGCCGATGCGATGGGCGATCAGTGCGAAGCCTGCGGGCAGATGATCGACCCGCTGCTGCTCAAGAACCCAGTCAGCATGATCACGCCCGGCCAACCCGCCGAGGTGCGTGAGACGACGCACTGGTATTTGCGGCTCAACGCATTCGAGGGGCCGCTGAAGGAGTGGCTCGAATCCAAGCAAGGCCAGTGGCGTCCACAGGTGCTGAACTTCGCGCTGGGCCAGATCAAGCAAGGCCTGCCCGAACGCTCGATGACACGTGATATCAAATGGGGCATCCCCGTCCCGCTTGACGACCCGGATGCCGAAGGCAAAGTGCTCTACGTCTGGTTCGACGCGCCGATCGGCTATATCTCGTTCACCGAGGCGCTCTGCCGCCAGCGCGCCGATGGACACAACTTCGAGTATTGGTGGTGCGATCCTGATTGTGCCATCACGCACTTCATCGGCGAGGACAACACAGTCTTCCACGCTCTCATCTGGCCCGCGATGCTGATGGCCGATGAGCGCATGCAACTGCCGACGGAGGTCGTCGCCAACAACTACCTGAACTTCCGCCTTGGCGATGACGAGCAGAAGATCAGCAAGAGCAAGTCGTCCGCCGAGTCGCCCGTCTGGATCGAGGAGTTCCTCAAGCGCTTCGACCCCGACGCGCTGCGTTACTACCTGACCTCCATCGCGCCGGAAACATCGCGCACCGCGTTCGACACGGCGGAGTTCATCGCGCGCAACAACAACGAGCTGGTCGCCACGTTCGGCAACTTCATCAACCGCTGGATGACCGCTTTCATCCAGAAGCACTACGACGGCAAGGTACCGGAC
>JAFGRR010000064.1 GCA_016935035.1 Phycisphaerae bacterium
AATTGCGGGGCGTCGGGGGAGCTAACTCGGAGTATTCAGATGGCCAAGCAGCGCGGTCGCAAGCAGGCATCGTCCAACAAGCCCGTGGCGTCAGACAAGACCGCCAGACAACGTGGCTGCTATGTCGCCAGCACTCACTGGGACCGCGAATGGTATGAACCGTTCCAACACTACCGCTATCGCCTGGTGGCCGTCATTGACCAACTCATCGATCTGATGGAAGCCGATCCGGACTACACGCATTACCAGCTCGATGGTCAGTCCGTCGTGCTGGAGGACTATCTCGAAATCCGCCCGGAGCAGTTTGAGCGTCTGCAAATGCTCTTCGACGATGACCGTGTCGAGGCCGGGCCGTGGTACGTGCTGCCCGATGAGTTCCTACCCTGCGGGGAGTCACTCGTCCGCAACCTGCTGCGCGGCCACCAGGTCTGCGAGCAGATCGGCACGGCGATGAAGGTCGGGTTTGCCTGCGATCTCTTCGGCCACGTTTCGCAACTGCCGCAGATCTTCCATGGCTTCGGAATCGACACGGCCGCCATCTGGCGTGGCACGAACGCACCAAAGCACCCCGGACTGTTCAACTGGCAGTCGCCCGACGGCAGCACAGTGCTGACCTACGCCTTCGCCGACGCGGGATACGGGCAGTACCAGTTCGAGGTACGCGACCCGGCCCGGCGTGCCGATCGCACGCTCGATATGAAAAAGGCCCTGGCCGGTCTGCGGCGGATCTTCGAGGTCGAGGAGCCGCGCGTTCCCGGTAGGGCCATCCTGTTCTTCGACGGTATCGACCACGTTCCGCCGGAGCCCAAGACCAGCGCGCTGCTCAAACGCGCGCGTCAGGCGGGCCTGGACATTCGCCACACTCGCCTGTGCGACTACTTTGCCGACGTGCGCCGGCAGAAGCTGCGTCTCCAGACCTTCAAAGGCGAGCTGCGCGAGACCGGCGAGCAGCCGGGCCGCAACGTCATCCCCGGCGTGCTCAGCAGCCGCATCTATCTCAAACAGCGCAACGCCGCCTGCGAGAACCTTCTGCTGCAATGGGTTGAGCCGTTCAGCGTCTGCGCCATGCTGGTCGGGCAGGAATATCCGATGGCGTTCCTTGACCACGCCTGGCGCTACCTGCTGCGCAACCATCCCCACGACAGCATCTGCGGGTGCAGCATCGACCAGGTGCACCGCGACATGGAGTACCGCTTTGACCAGTGCCGGCTGATTGGCGACCGTGCCCGGCACATGAGTCTGCGTGCCATCGCCGACAGCACGCCGCTGCCGAAACTCGAAGGTGACGAGGATTTCGCCGTCACCGTTTTCAATCCGACCGTCGACCAGATCGACGGCGTCGTCAACCTGCCGCTGTATTTCAACCGCGACACTAAGAACCGTTTCCAGGAGTGGTTTGGCTACGAGCCGATCGTCGGCTTCCGTCTGTTCAACCCGGACGGGCAGGAACTGGCGTATCAACGGCTGGATGTGATCAAGCGTGAAAAGTACATCACGTACGACGCGCTGGCCGGCTATCGCGACGCCATGAAGGAACGCGTTAATGTCGCTACACGGCTGCGCATCCCGCCCAACGGCTGGACCACCATCGTGTGCAAGCCGACCAAGGACAAGACCCGCTCGGCGGGCACGCAACTGGTCGATGACCACACCATGCGCAAGGAGCACCTGACCGTCAGCGTCAACACTAACGGCACGCTCGATATCACCGACCACGGAACGGGCTGCACCTATCACAACGCCCTGACGATCGAGGATCGCGCGGACATCGGTGACGGCTGGTTCCACGGGACGGCGGTCAACGACGAGTTCTTCAGCAGCATCGCCGCCGCGGCCGACGTCGCGCTGGTGCACGATGGTTTCGCACAGACGACCTTCCGCATCCGCGTGACCCTCAACGTGCCGAAGCGCTTTGAGTATGACGAGCAGCTTATGCGCCGTAGCACCGAGTTGGTGCCGCTGGTCATCACGCACTGGGTCACGCTCAAGGCCGGCTCGTCGCTACTAGAGGTGCGAACCGAAATCGACAACACCGTTCGCGATCACCGCGTGCGCGTGCTGGTGCCGACGCACCTGAACACAAAGACCTACTTCGCCGACTGCGCGTTCGATGTGATGGAGCGTGAGATCGCCCTGCGCCCCGATTCGCACACGCTGCACGAGCCGGAGGTCGAGACCAAGCCGCAAGCCACCTGGACCGCTGTCAACGACGGTAAGCGCGGCCTGGCCCTGATCTCGACCGGCCAACCCGAATCCGCCGTCCGCGATCTGCCCGATCGGCCGATCGCGCTGACACTCATGCGCGGCTTCCAGAAGACCGTCGGCACGCCCGGCGAACCCGGCGGCCAGATGATGGGCGTCTCGTCGCACGTCTACTGGATCTATCCGCACAGCGGCGCACTGCCCGCGATCGAACTGTGTCGCCTCGGGCAGCGGTTGGCCGGCGGACTCCAGTGCATCTACACCGAAAAGTCGCGTGAGCCGTTGCTGCGCGCGAAGCCGCTGCTGCCCGCCAGCGGCTCGTGGTACAAACTGAGCGCCGGGCCGCTGGTCGTGACGGCCTGCAAGCTCTCGGAGGACGGTGACGCCATCGTCATTCGCGCCCACAACCCGACCGACGAGCCGGCCAAACAGCGACTCGAGCTTTGCGCTGACATCGAGGCTGCTTTCTACGCCAATATGCTCGAGGAGCCCGGTGACAAGCTAGCCAAACGCGGCGGCGCGATTACGGTCACCGCCGAGCCGCGGCAGATCGTCACGCTAAGACTGGAGCTTCCGGAGGAGACGCACCCGGCGTAGTCATGAGCGTGGCGGCGCTGGCGGCTTGATCCGGGGATCTGCCTCGGGCGCTGGCGATTCTCGCCCTCGGCTGCGCCGGCGATTGCAGCCGTTGCCGGTTCTACTATGATCTCTTGCGATGACCATGCCAGAACCCAACCACGCGCGCATCACGCTCGACATTCGCGGCATGCACTGTGCCGGATGCGTCGGATCGGTCGAACGCGCCCTGTCCAGGGTGCCGGGCGTGGTCAGCTCATCGGTTAATCTCACGACCGAGCAGGCTACGGTGATTTCGGAATCGGACGACCCGTCGATGACGAACCGATTGCTGGAGGCCGTGCGACACGCCGGTTACGAAGCGCGCCTTGATGATGCCTGGGCGCGATCGCTGGGGACACGCCGGCTGGAGCGCAAGCGGCAGCGGCGCCGGCAGCGGCGTGGCATCATCATCGCGGCGATTCTGGGTCTGCCGGTTATCTTCTCACACCTATTGGTGCATGGTGAGCAGGCGTTTCTGGGTTTGCCGCCGTGGTTGTTTGCCACGTTTCAGGGTCTGCTGACGCTGGGAGTGTTCGCGGCGGCCGCGTTGCCGATCTTTGCCGGCGCTGCGCGCGCGCTGCTGCGCCTGCATGCGAACATGGACCTGCTGGTGACGCTGGGGGCGCTGACGGCTTTTGGGACGGGCGTCGGCGCGATCATCGCCGACCTGGTCGGTCCCGATGAGCTCATCGCCGGGGCTCCGAGCATGCTGATTTTCGAGACGGCGGTGATGATCGTGCTGTTCGTCTCGATCGGGAAATACCTGGAGTCGCGCGCCCGCGGGCATGCGTCGGCGGCGCTGGAGGCCCTGCACTCGCGCATTCCTCGCGAGGCGCTGCGCGTCGTCGAGGGCAAGACGCAGACCGTCTCGATCGACGACGTGCGCATCGACGATGTGCTACGCGTCGCACCTCATGGCGCCGTTCCGGTTGATGGCGTGCTGGTGGCCGGACACGTGAGCCTCGATGAGTCTATGCTGACGGGCGAGTCGCTGCCGGTGGAGCGCGACGCAGGCGACGCGGTTTTCGGCGGAACACGCGTCACTGACGGCATGGCCGATCTGCGCGCGACCGCGACGGGGCAGACCTCCGCCGCCGCCCGCATCGCCCAACTCGTGGACGAGGCCCAGGCCAGCAAGCCGCCGTGGCAGCGTCTGGCCGACCGGTTTGCGTCGGTCTTTGTGCCGATCGTGCTGTTGCTGGCGGCCGGCACGTTTCTGGGGTGGCTGGTGTTGGGTGACAGCACGGTGCCGGCGGCGCTGATGCGCACCATCGCGGTACTAGTCGTGGCGTGTCCGTGCGCCATGGGCTTGGCGATACCCACGGCGGTCGCAGTGGGCACGGCGCTGGCGGCGGAACGCGGCATTCTGGTGCGAGATCCAGGGGCGCTGGAGGCGGCCGGCAGCGTCATCGAGGTCGTGGTCGACAAGACCGGCACGCTGACACGCGGCCAGCCCGGACTACGCTCGATCGAAGTCATGGACGGGCACTCAGAGCAGGAAGTCCTGCGCTGGGCGGCGGCGCTGGCGCAGCACAGTGACCACCCGCTGGCCGCCGCCGTCACACAAGTCGCGCGCGACCAGCACATCGAGCTTCCCGAGCCGCAGGGGTTTCGCTCGGTGCCGGGCGGCGGGGTGCTGGCACGCATTGACGATCACGACATCGCGATCGGCAGTGAGACGTGGCTCGGCGAGCAGGGCATCCGCGTGCAGATCTCGCCCGAGCAACAGGAGACGCATCGGCTGGCGGCGGTGAGCGTGGCGTGGCTGGCGGTTGATCGCCAGGTCGCCGCCATGTTCAGCTTCGCCGACGAGCTGCACCCCGAATCCGAGCAAGCCGTCGCTGAGCTGCGCCGCCTAGGCGTGATTATTCGCATACTCTCCGGCGATCGGCGGCTGGTAGTGAGCCAGATCGCGAAGCAGCTCAAGATCAAGGCGTACGAGGCGGAACTGACGCCGGCGCAGAAGCTCGACCGCATCCGCGACATGGCGACGCACGGCTGCCCGGTGGCGATGGTGGGAGATGGCGTGAACGACGCACCGGCGCTGGCCGCCGCCAGCGTGGGAATAGCAATCGGCACCGGGGCGGACGTGGCGCGCGAAGCCGCCGGCATCTGCCTGGTCGGACACTCGCCGCTGCTGATCGCGAGCGCCATACGCCTATCGCGTCAGAGTCGGCGGATCATGCGGCAGAACCTCTTCTGGGCCTTCGCGTACAACGTGGTCATGCTGCCAGTCGCGATACTGACGCCGCTGCCGCCGACGTGGGCGACGGCCGCGATGATGTGCAGTTCACTGACGGTGGTACTGAACTCACTGCGCTTGCGGCGGATTGTCTGAGAAGTCAGAGGGAAATGTGCGGTTCTGCCGTAGGTTGACACAGTATGGGGGGCTTGCGGGTGACGGATTCTGGCGGTTGCTGGCGGATGCAGTGCCCGTCACCCGGCGGGGACCGGGAATGATCCACAGATTGCACAGATTGACGCAGACTCGCGGCGCTGACCGTCGTCGCCGAAGCCGCGATCACAGCAAATCCTGATCGTGAACGTCACCATCAGCCACATGTAGTCAAACGCCGGTCATCAGGATACTCTTTTCGTGACCAGACCGCGGGCGGAAGTCAGGCGAGAGCTGATGAACGGCGCCTTGGCTCAACTTAGTGGCGTTCGTGGCTGTCCCCAATATCCTGATATCCCGATCGTGATGCCGCCGCCGGGGGATGATGAGGCCTAGTTAGCGTGCTGGCGAGATGAGACGAGCAATTGAAGGGGCTGAGATGACAGATGAGGGGCGGTATCCAACACGGAAGACTATCGCGACCGTGGACGACCTGGCGATTGCGGCAAATGACGCCCTGACTGTGATCGGCGACCGACCGTGGTTCCGAGGACACGCTGATGGTGCGTGGAGCTTGAAGCCGCACGTGTACCGAGAAACAGAGCAGAGGAATCTCAAGAAAGGCAAATCGCTCTCCTACGAGCGGACGCTGATGCGGTGGTTCAAGGCGCAGGCCGGGCTGCGCGCCAGTAAACGCGTTAATGAACTAGATGACTTCGGCTGGCTCTCGTTGGGACGCCACTATGGACTACCGACGCGGCTGCTTGACTGGACCAGATCGATACTGGTCGCCGCCTTCTTTGCCACTGAGGTGATTCCGAAGAATCCACAGTGCAAGCCCGCCATCTGGGCATTGAGTCCACACGGCCTGAATGCGCTGCAACTGCCCGGCGGTGATGACTCGGCAAACGTGACATACGTTGGTCTCGGGGGTCCGCTTGATCCAACGGCCGGCATTGTGAAGAGAATCTCTGAGCACGCGATGAGGCCATGCGGCGGTACTGACATTTGTGTGGCTATCATAGCGCCTGAGGAAGACCTTCGCATGCACGTGCAGCGCGCGGTGTTCACAATCCATGGCACGTCGCGTTCGATGCTGGGCATTAAGCATCATCAGGCCATTTTGCTCAAGTACGAACTGGCGGACGCGACTAGCGTGCAGAATCAACTGAGAAACCTGGGAGTAACGCGCGAGTCGTTGTTCCCAGACCTGGATCATCTCGCGAAGGGGATCATGGATACGCCGAATACCCCAGTGAGCAAGCAAGACATGCAGGACAAGGCCGAGAAATTGAGGCAGGCCCAGGCG
>JAFGRR010000586.1 GCA_016935035.1 Phycisphaerae bacterium
GGCGCCGCTGCCAATCAAATTGGCAGCGTAGATGCGCCCCGCGCGCGTCCCAGCGTTCATGAGCGCGGCGCCGATCAGCGCCGCCCCCAGCAGAAACGGCACCAGCATCACCAGCCAGTACACCGCCCACCAGCCGGCCTGCTCCCACAGCTCTGTCGGCACAACTCGCACGCGCAGCGGCACGAGCGCCGCCACGCGCGGCATCACAATCAGGCACAGGGCAAACCCGCCGGCGAAAACACGCAGACTGGCCAGCGGGCTGGTCCGAACATGCCGCGCAAAGACCGCCAGCAGCGTGCCGCTGGCGCCAAAGCCCAGCAGCGCCGCACTTATCACCAGAAAACCGAAGTGATGCCAGCACTCCAGCAATAGCCGCCGCATCAGCACGATCTCAAACGCGATCAGCCCCGCCGACACCAGCGCCACCACGACGGCGCCATGCCGCACCGTTGCATGCGAGCCCGGCCCCCTGCCGCTCATTTCTCCTGCGCCTTGCCGGTCATCGGCACGAACCGCACGGCCAGCACGCTCCGGCTGCTGCGCTGCCCCTTCGCATCCTTCTCCAGCACCAACAGACGCTGCGTCTCATACACGCCGCCGACCGGTATCACCATTCTGCCGCCCGGCTTGAGTTGCTCCCACAAAGGCGGCGGCACGTGTCCTGCTGCACACGTGACGATGATCCCGTCAAACGGCCCCGCCTCCGCCCAACCGTCGTAGCCGTCGGCGTGACGCGTCTGAATCGTCTTGTAGCCCAGCCGCTCAAACCGCGCCACAACTTCGTCATGCAGCGGCTCCAGAATCTCAATGCTATATACGTACGGCGTAAGCTCGTTCAGCACCGCCGCCTGATACCCCGATCCGGTGCCGATTTCCAGCACGCGCTCGCCTTCATCCACGTCGAGCAGTTCGGTCATCAGCGCAACGATGTACGGCTGCGAAATCGTCTGCCCATGCCCGATCGGCAGCGGCGAATCAATGTACGCCCGGCCGCGCGACGAACGCGGCACAAACTCGTGCCGCGGCACGGCGCGCATCGCCGCGATAACACGCGGTTCCTTCACGGCATCGCTGAACTGATCCCCCCTTGCAATATGCCGGTCAACGAGTTGATCTCGCTCACGCTGCCAATCCGTCGTCCGCGGCCGCGGCCACTGCAAATGCCCCTGCTCATCACGCGTGACGTACGGCGCGACCGGCGCCGGCTGACTTGACGGTGTGCGAGCGGCGACAGCCTCAGACGCCGGCGGCGCGCCACCTCCCCGGCTGCGCGAGGCCAGCAGCACCAGTACCAACACAACGAGCGCCAGCCCAACTGCCAGCTCGACCAGCCAGTTCCGGCGTGCCCGTGTACCCGGCTCATGTTCCGATGTTTCGTGGCCCGCGTGCCGGGCCGCATCCGTTGACGTGGTCATGGCCGCACCTCCCCGGCTAATTGCCCAATTACATTATAACTCACCAACACACCACCCGACCGCCGCACCAGGTTCAGAATTGACGCTGCCCGAGAAGAGACGACAATTGAAGTGGGTGGAATGGGCACGGCGTGCCTGTGTGGCCCGGCAACGCCTGCGGAGGTTTCACATGGCCTGCCTGACCCCCGAACAAATCGAGTTGCTCGCCCTTGATGCGCTCGCTCCGGACGACGCGAAAACGCTTCACCAACACCTGCAACAATGCGACAAGTGCCGCCAAGCATTCGACGAATGTCGCGCCAACGAGGACGTCCTCGGACGCCTGCGCCGCCCGTCCGGCCCCGTGCTGCGCACCGAAACCAGCTCCGACGGCATAATCGACGTGGACCAACCGGCCGGTGGCGCCGCCGAACCGCGCCCCGACACCAACATCGGCCGCCGCATCGGACCGTACCAGATCAAGCTCCGCATCGGCGCCGGCGGAATGGGCAGCGTCTATCTCGCCGCCCGCGTCGGAGAATTCGAACAGTCCGTCGCCATCAAGCTCATCAAACGCGGTATGGACACCGACGAGATCCTCCGCCGCTTCCGTAATGAGCGCCAGGTGCTCGCCAGCCTCAAACACCCCAACATCGCGCAGCTCCTCGACGGCGGCACCACCGATGACGGCCTGCCGTACTTCGTCATGGAGTACATCGACGGCCTGCCGATCGACCGCTATTGCGACCGACGCAAGCTCGACACGCTGAAGCGGCTGCGGCTCTTGCAGGACGTCTGCCGCGCCGTCCACTTCGCGCACCAGAGCACCGTCATTCACCGCGACCTCAAGCCCGGCAACATCCTCGTCACCGCCGACGGCGCCGTGAAGCTCGTCGATTTCGGTGTGGCCAAGCTGATGCACCGCGAGCAGGCGGAACAGACTCTCTCGCTCACGGCCCCGCATTCGCGCGTCATGACCCCAGAATACGCCAGCCCCGAACAGGTACGCGGCGAACCGCTCACGACCGCGACTGACGTGTACTCGCTGGGCGTCGTAATGTACGAACTGCTCACGGGTCATCGGCCATACACGTTCTCAACCCACTTCGTCCAGGAGATCGAACGCGTCATCAGCCAGAACGAGCCGCGCCGCCCGAGCGAGGTCATCGACGAATGGGCCGAGCTTCGCCACCACGACGGCTCTTCCTCCGTGCTGACGCCCGAATCCGTTAGCGCCACTCGTGACGGCGACGCCGACAAACTACGCAAGCGCTTGCGTGGCGACATCGACAACATTGTCCTGATGGCTCTCGAAAAAGACCCGCAGCGCCGCTACGCCTCCGTCGAGCAGCTTTCGGCGGACATCGCCCGCTTTCTCAACAACGAGCCCGTGCTCGCCGCCCCGCCCAGCCCGACGTATCGCCTGCGCAAGTTCGCTCGCCGAAACAGCGGTCTCCTGTCGGCGCTCGGCGCCATCGCGGCCGTGCTGGTATTCGGCCTGGGCCTGGCGACCTATGGATTCCTGGATGCCAGCCGCCAGCGTGCCCGCGCCGATCAGAAAGCGGTTGACGCTGAGCGCGAGCGTCAAAACGCCGTCGCACAGCGTGACCGCGCCCAAGCCGCCGAGCAGCGTGCCAAGGCCGAGGCCAACCGCGCGATCGAAGAAGCCGCCAAGGCCGCCGCCATCAATCACTTCCTGCAAGACATGCTGGCGTCGGTGGATCCCGCCCTGGCACGCGGCCAGGACGTGCTCGTGCGCGATGTTCTTGATGCCGCCAGCGAGTCAATCGACGACAGCAACTTGCAACCGGACGTCGAAGCCGAACTGCGCCTGACCATCGGCCAAACGTATCATGCCCTGGGGTTCATCGGCGTGGCCGAAGCCAACTACCTAAAGGCTCTCGAGCTGCGCACCGCGCGGTTCGGTCGCCGACACCAGGCCACCGCCGTCTGCCTTCAGGAACTCGCCCACCTCGCCCGCGAAACGGGCGACTATCAGCAGGCCGTGGGTCTATATCGCGAAACGCTCGGCATCCTGCGCGAGGCATACGTCGACGACCGCGCTGAGACGGCGCAGTGCCTCAACGGTCTGGCCGCCTCGCTGCACTCGCTTGGACAGATGGATGAGGCCGAGACACTCTATCGCGAAGCTCTGGCGATCAATCGGCGGCTGCTGGCCGCCAACGATCCCCTGATGGCCAGTTGCATATCCAACCTCGCCGTACTGTTGCACCACAAGGGCGACCACGCTGCCGCCGAGGAGCTCTATCGCAAAGCACTAGAAATCAACCGCCAGGCGTATGGCGAGGATCATCCCGATGTGGCCACATGTCTGACCAACCTGGCCACTCTGGCAAAAGACCGTGGCGACTACGCCGGCGCTCAGGACCTGTACCTCCAGGCCCTCGACATCCGCCAGCAGATCCTAGAACCCGACCACCCCGCCATCGCCGAGACCATGAGCGGGCTGGCCGCCGTGCTGCGAGCGCGTGGCGAGCTAGACAGCGCGGAGGTCATGCTCCGCGAAGCCCTGGATCTGCAAATCGCGCGCCTCGGCGAAGATCATCCCGACGTTGTCCTGACGCGGCACACACTGGCCACCGTGCTCTACAGCAAGGGTGACCTCGACGGCGCCGAGCCGCTCTATCGCGCGACACTGGCCGCCTATCGCGAAACGCTCGGCGACGATCACCCTTACGTCGCAATCAGCCTCAACACGCTCGGTACACTCCTGACCGCCAAGGGCGACCTCGATGCCGCCGAACCCATGTTCCGCGAGGCCGTCGAAATCTCGCGCCGCGCCTATGGCAACCGGCACCGCGACGTGGGCGAGAACCTCGATGCGCTGGCGATGCTGATGTACCGCCGGGGCGAACTGGCTGAAGCCGAGACGCACTTTCGCGAAGCACGGACGATACTCGAGTCCGCCCTCGGCCCGGAGCATCCACGCGCGCTCATAACCACGTCGAATCTCGCCATCGTCCTGCGCGCCGCCGGACAATACACCGAAGCCGAGGAGCTTCTTACGAAGGTGCTCGACGCGCGACGTCAACAGCTCGGCGACCTGGACCCATCGGTCGCGCAGACGCTGCTAAGCCTCGGAACGGTTCTGCACGAGGCGGGTGATGATGAAGGTGCCGTGGTTCGCTATCGCGCCGCCGCCGGCATTTTGCGCGAGACGCACGCCGCCGACGCCCTGCTGGCTGCTACGCTCGGGCGTCTGGCCGAGATCGCCGAGCAAAGCGGCACGCCGGCCGACGCCGACCCGCTCCTGAAAGAGGCTATCGATGTCGCCATCGAAGTCTACGGCCCGGCCGACCCCCACACGTTCACTCATCGTATTGATCTCGGCGCCTGCCTGATCCGGCAGGAGCGCTTCGCCGACGCGGAAGAGCAACTCCGCCCCGTCTGCGAAGCCCTCATCGCCACCGTCGGAGCCGAGTCCGAACAGGGCCAGGCAGCGATTCAACAGATGGTCAACCTCTACGAGGCCTGGAACCGCCCCACCGAAGCCGCGGCGTGGCGCGAGCATCTGACCACCGCCGAGGAGTAA
>JAFGRR010000587.1 GCA_016935035.1 Phycisphaerae bacterium
ACGGAGTAACGACAAAGATCGCTTGTCGCGACGTTCTCGCGAGTGTTTGGTGGTCGCCGCTCAGGCTTCGGGTTCGGTTTGGCATTCGTCGCGCACATTGTCTTGTACGTCTCCCCCATGATCTGTGTTCTCCGCTATATACGGGACACGCGCGAGCAGGATGCTCTCGAACAGCAGCCGGGCTTTTACCCGGGCCCTGGCGCTGACGAACGCCAGCATCGCCAGCCCCGGCACCGCACTGATCGCCGCCAGCGCGATACGCAGCGGCTGCGAGAATTCCTCCGGCTGCACCCGCGTGATCGCGCGGGCGATATTGCCGGCGGTGATCGATGCCAGGCCGAAAAGTATCAGCCCCAGGCACATACCCGCCACGACGCCGGCCCCCAGCCAGATCTGGTACGAGAGAAACACCCCGACCGCCTTGCCGGGCGTGTCGCTGCGCCGGCCGAACGTCCGCGCCAGCAGCACGAACGCCGCCAAGCCGATGCCGGCGCTGGCCAGCGGCGTCAGATAGCCCAGCAGCGATACAGCGGGGCTGTTGGTCAGTGCGTCGTTTGAGAGCCACGGCTGTCGCACCGTTAGCCCGGTGCCGATCAGCGTCAGGAAAACGACGGCCAACGCCCAGTCGGCCAGACGGCCCAGGACGCGCAGCTCGCGATCATGCCACGCCTGCCACTCAGGATCGACGGGCAAGTCTTCGCCGGTTTCGTCTATCTCGGCAAGCGCGTCGCGTTTGTCCGCGGGCGGACACTCAGCTTCGACATCGGTACATTGCTGATCGACTTCAGACATGTGCGTCAGTGTATCCGCTCTTCACGGACAGGGCGCCATGCGCGCACAGCCCCAATACGGGATCCGCCCCAATGTGGCGGCCGACGTCCCGTCGGCCGTTTTCCCGCGGCAGCGCGACCGTAGTGGCCGCTACCAAGCGCGGCCGTTGGCGTATGGCGAGTTGCCCGGCCCGAACCGGGTCGCGACGGCGCTTGGCGGCGCATCCGCGACGCGGCATAATACGAGCGTGTCATGTTAACTCGCGGTGGGGCAGCCTTGAAACCGCACATCCACTACGAAGCCGCGTTCGAGGATTTCATCCGCCATGCCGGGATTCCATACGTCGCGGTGGACGAGGCCAAGCGGGCGGCGTTTCGCGAGGCCAAGCTGAAGAGCTTCGATTTCATCGTGTATTCGGAGCACGGCTCGAATTGGCTGGTGGACGTGAAAGGGCGGCGTTGGGCGACACGCGCCAACACGCGCAAACCGGCCTGGGAAAACTGGGTTACGCAGGATGACCTCGACGGCTTGACGCAGTGGCAGACTGTCTTCGGCGAGGGATTCCGGGCGCTGCTGGTCTTCGCGTACTGGATTCAGGTCGAGGCCGATCCGCCGGCGGAGATCGTCCACGAATTTCGCGACGAGCGTTACGTGTTCGCCGGCGTGCCGGTGGAGGAGTACAAACTGCACGCGCGTGTACGCTCACCGAAGTGGGGGACGGTCAACATGCCGACGCGTGAGTTCGCCGGACACGTCCGGCCGATGCGAGATTTGCTCTGATAAACGCGTGTGTGGCGGCCGGTCCCCGTGGCGGCCGTTGCGTACAGAAGAGCCTGCCGCGCCGATTTTGAGAAACAGACGGGCCCCGAAGGGACAACACAACGCACGTGTCGGTCTGCGTTGCCCCCTTCAGGGCCCGGGGCCCTGGCACGGCTCAAGGACCGTGGCACACGGGACTGCGGCTCGGTTCTTCGACAAACACTGCTCAAGAGCAGTAACACATCGCGCGTCTACAGGAGTCGCGTTAGCTGCCGAAAGCCGCGTTGACTTGTGTGGCGGTCAGCGTGCGCTCGTTGTCTTCCAGGTTCGTGTCGTCGTTGGTGTCGCTGGCGTCCGTGGCGACGCTGGCGTCATACTCGATGACCACGCGAAAGTCGGGCAATCCGGTCGCCATCGTGTCCCAATCGCGATCATAGGTCAGCAGCACCGACGCGTTTACCGCGAGGTCCTCGAAGTCCTGCTGCGCGACGGCCGTTGTGCCCTCGTACAGCACGATCGTTTGCAGGCCGGCGTCCGACTCGTAGTCCAGGGCGCCGATGTTGGTGATGATCGCGGTGATCTGAATGCGGCCGGTGGTGGCCGAGTCTGAGCGAATCACCGCGGCCCGCAGCGTCTGAACCGCCGGGTCACGGGTGCGCAGCTTCTCAAGCGACTCCTGAACGTCTGGCGGGATGTAGTAGCAACCGGACTCCACGCACCCGGCCAAGCCGGTTGTCAACGCCACGATGACCAGCAAGCGAATTTTACTGCTAATGGACATGATTCATCTCCCAACCCGCGTGGCGGCATACGCCATATGCGGCAAATGTAAACAGCGCGCCCCGTTTGAACGCGCCGGGGACCAGCGCCGACCCTTGCTCCAGGGAGATTCTTGGCAACGTTTGACGGTACGTCAAGTGCCGGCGCGTTGGGGGGCGCTATGAACAGCAATACGCCCTTCGCTTTCGCTTCGGGCCCTGTTCTGGCGCGGGAGGCCGCATACGTATATACGTTGGCGGTTGCGTACCATGAAGAACGCGGCCGATGGGGCGTTGGCCGCTACGTCAGTGGCTGAAGCCGCGGGCCTGGATGCGATTGGGTTTCAGGTCGGTGACTTCGAGCAGGTCCTTGAAAGGTGTCTCGATCAGCAGTTCCGCCAGAGTCGCGGCGTCGATCTTGGCCTTGATGCGGAAGATGCCCTGGCCCTTCGTGAAGTCGCCGTTGACGCTGTCGAGCCGCTCGATCTCGCCCAGGGCGCGTCTGATCTTGACGTATGATTCAAATTCGAGGTTGTCGACTTCGAGCGTGATCTCGCCGCCGGCGGAAATCTGCGTGGACCAGTTTTCCATCGTCGATTCGTACAGGCGGATGGCCAAGGCGGGCAGGCGGCGCGTGTCAGCCTCGTCGGGGAACGTTGCGGCGGCGAGCGCGGCGCGGGCGGCCTGGGGGCTGAACTCCTTGCGCGAACGCACACCCTTGCGCGTCACCGGCAGCGATGCGCTGGTAACGAGTCTGCCCGTGTCGGTCCAATAGACCTTGGCGAGCACATCGCAGTTATAGAACGCGGCCGGCACGCCATAGAGGTTTTCCAATCCCGCGCGATCGGCGTTGGCCGTGCCGCGGATAAGGATCTGGGCACCGGCGTCCTTGGCCAGCCGCGCCAGTTTGGCCGCGTCGCGCTCGTCCTGTGCGTCGTTGGCCTCACGCTGATTGAGCTCGGCGACGCCACGGCGTTCGACCATCTCAAAGCCGACCTTGGTGAACATCTGCTCGATGCGGGCGGCGACGATGGAATCCTGCTGGAGCCGGCCGTCGATGTACTCGTCGATGACGACCATCATCTTGGGGCGGCCGATCTGATCGAGAACGTTCTGCACCTCGCCCCAGGCCTCGGCGACGGCGCTGTTGCGGACAGTGGCTTCGATGGTGATCCAGACGGTACCGCCGGCGCCGGGCTTCTCCGCGGTGATGCGGTAGTCAGTCACGATGCCGAAGGCGCGGGTATAGATGGTGTCGCGGATGAGCTCGAAGTTCTCGACGTTGCTGAAGCTGGCGATCTGGACGCCGGCGCCTTTCTCGAGCGCCATGCGCAGGGCCTGTTTGATCGCGTCGTCGCGGCTGTAGCCCTCGGCCGTTACGGTGACGCGTTCGAGCCGCGTTTCGGCGGGCTCCTCGGACGTCTGGGCCCGCGCCGCCGCACAAGCGGCGACCGCGAAGAGCAGGACGATGGCATACCTCACGGTTGATCTCCTTCGGAGCCTGGTTGGGCTTGGGAATCCTCGGGCGGCTCGACTTCGACGCGTTGCATGCCGTGCTGCGCGATCCGCCAGAGGCGCCGGGCCGGCAATTCGACCTGCACGTCAAGCGAGCCGTCGGGGTTGGGCTTGCCGACGCTGACAACGCGCGCGCCGGTCAGGAACGTCACGACGTCGTCCTTCAGTTCACGATGGTCGCCAAGGAATTCGCCGATCGTGACCTTCTTCTGCAGGATTAGGGCGGCGACCTGCTGACGCAACTGGTCGATGGCGTCGAGACGCGCGGCTCCGATCTGTGCTTCCTCGGCGGGCGGTTCCGTGTCGATGTCCGGGACGAAGCGGCCGGTGGCCTTGAGCACGCGGCCGGCCCAGGCCGGCGCGTCCAGTTCCAGCGTCTCGTCAGATGACTTCAGCACGTACCGATCAGGCGGCGTGGCCAGGCCGGTGGCCGCGAGCGTCGGCTGACTGATGTGCAGGGCCATCTCGCGAAAGTCGGCGACCTGAAAGTCGTTGCCGTCATAGTGATCGCGGTAGACCTCGGACAGGATGCCGATCAGGTCGGTGATGCGAATCTCGGCGGTAGCTTCGGCGACCTGGTCCGGAGCGAGCGTGACGGTCGCGTGTGAGCGGTCGGACAGGCGGTCGAGAACCGCCTGACGAACGGCGCTGCTGTGCGTCAGAAACGCGTCGAGGCGGCGGGCGTTGGTTACTTTCAAACCGCCGGCCTCGTCCAGCAGCGCCAGCCGAGCGTCAGCCGCCGCCGCTCGGCGAGCGAGCTCGATGCCTTCCGGTGTGACGTTTTCCCAGCCGGCGTCGCGGTCACGCTCGGAATGTGCGGCCAGCGTGGTGTCACCCGTGCTCCACAGACGCGGCCAGCCCTGCGCCGCGGACTGCAGCACACGGCGCGACAGCACACGCTCCGACGGCGGCGGGTAGCGACGCTGCAAATCGTCGAGCATGTCGCGCAGTTGCTCCGGCGACAGCGTGACGTCGACCTCGGCGTTGTGATCCGAATAGACGCGTACCGCGCCGGCACGCGGCAGTGTGCGCAACTCCAGACGCAGCCCGCGGTCCAGTGCCACGCTGGTAGCAGCCCAGTCGCCGACCGTCGCGCCGTCGCGCAGCGGCAAGGCCCGGACCTGCTTCGTAAGATCGCTGACCGCTCGTGCGTGGCACACACGTTCCAGCAGAGCGCGGTCCGGAGATGTCAGTTCCGCAGCCGGCTGGGCACCGGCCAGGCAGGTACACGCCAGCAATGCCGCGCCACACACAAGAGCCGTCAAAGGCCGCCTGGTGTTGCGATTTGCGTCGTGGTTCATCCGGCTACTCGACAATCATCTCGCCGTGCGATTCCTCGACGACCGGTCCCTCGTGTTGCGTCTCGCGGATGGTCGTCTTGCGATGTTCATTCTGCGAGCAGCCGCTGATGGCGGTAACGAACAGCACGACGACTGTTCCGATCAGGATGCGTTTCCAGTTGTTCATCGTTGGTTGCCCTTTCCGTTTGGATGAGCGGTTTGCCTGGTATTGTCGCGTGCCGGTACTGTCGATTTCAATGCCGACCATGGCACGGCAAGTCTCGCTGCGGACGGACGCGCGTCGGCGTCACGCCGCTGGCCGGGACGCGGACTTTGACTTCCACCGCGGCCGGCGTTTGGATTCTATGCACAACGCGGGCGTTTCTCACTACCGCGTTGACGCGCGTGACCGTAACGCCTGGGCCGATGCGGCTAGTACGTACGCACGGATCGAAGGATCGCTGCCGGGCGGCCAGGGCGACGACAGCGTCACGCCTGGCAACCAACTCAGCGGCCCGGGCGGCGCGCAGACGGCCGCGCGCCGTGTGCAGGGCGGCGTCGCGACCGCTGGCGCGGACCGTGATTACGGTTGCGGGGCTGGCGACCGGTCGCGCGATTGTTGCCTGGGCCACGGCAGCGGTGCCGAGTGCCCATGCGGCGATCAGTGGCGCGGTGTACTTCATCATGTGCAGCCCTCGCTGGCGGGTCTACGGTTGACGCTGATCGCGGTACATGCCTTCACCTACGATATCCCACACGTGGACGCCGGGGATCATGACCGTGACGATGGCGGTGTCGTCGGTCAATTGCGTGTCCTGAACCGTGGAGTACAGCAGGAGCACGTTATCAAGCTCGGACATGATCACGTCGTGCTCGGTAACGAAATCGCGCACGAGGGTCTCAGAGGTGAGACGGAGACCGTATACCTGTTCGGCGAGCTTGCGTTTGGCGTCCAGCTCGGCGGCGCGGATGGCCTTCAGGCG
>JAFGRR010000588.1 GCA_016935035.1 Phycisphaerae bacterium
ATGCGTGCCGGCGCCGATCTTCACGTTTCCTTCGACGACTGCGTATGCGCCGACCTCGGCGGTCGGGTCAATCTCGGCGCTTCTATCAATAGCGGCGGTGGGATGAATCGACATACAGTGATTATCTTCCCGTGTGCCACGGCTCTGTAAGCCGTGCATCTGAGTAGGTAATGATGCCCAACGACTCTAACACTGCTTCGGCGTGCACCGTCACGGACTGACGCGTGCGGTTCACTCGGTTGCCGTGCCGATGCCGAGCATGAGGCGGTTCTCGGCCATTTCGAGCAGTCGCTTCATTTCGCGGACGGCGGCACGCATGCCGACGAACGCGGCTCGTGCCACGATGGAGTGCCCGATGTTGAACTCGCTGAAGCCGACAATCTCGGCGACGGGCTGTACGTTGCGATAGGTCAGTCCGTGGCCGCCGTGGACGATGAGCTCGTGTTCGAGCCCCAGCTCGACGCCCCGGTCGAGTTTCTCGAGCGCGAGGATCTGGGCCTTGGTCGTTTTGGCATCGCAATAGCCGGCGGTCCAGAGCTCGATAGCGTCGAAGCCACACTCGGCGGAGGCGGCAATCTGGTCGGGCTCGGGCTCGATGAAGGCGCTGGTCTCGATGCCGGCGGCCCTCAGCTTCTTGACGACCGGGGCGATGCGGCGGCGCAGCTTGACGACGTTCAGGCCGCCCTCGGTGGTCAGCTCTTCACGCTTCTCGGGGACGAGCGTGGCCTGGTCGGGTTTGAGATTCAGGGCGATGCGCACAATGCCGGGCGCGATGGCCATCTCCATGTTGAGCTTCGTGGCGACGGTCTGCCGCAGCAGTGTCGCGTCGCGGTCGTTGATGTGCCGGCGATCCTCGCGGAGGTGGAACGTGATGCAGTCCGCGCCGCCGAGTTCCGCCTCGACCGCCGCCCAGACCGGATCGGGTTCGTCAGTGAGCCGGGCCTGCCGAATAGTCGCAATGTGATCGATGTTGACGCCGAGTCCTGCCATGGTGGGTTGCTCTCCTTTCGTGAGCCGTATGGTATCACGCCGCGTGTCGGCGTACACACGGCCGTGTGATAGTCATTGCGAGCCGCGACCGTCCGATCCGAGCCGCGACCGTGAGGGAGCGGTTGCGTCGGTAGCCTCTCGGTTACCCCGTCAACCGCTTCCTGACGGGCGCGGCTCGGTTCAGCCCTTGCGTGGCTCGGACCGGACGAACGCGGCTTGGATCGCAGGGCCGTTTGGCGATGCGGCGTCGTATGAGTCCTGAGACGTTCCAGAAAAGCTGGTCGATTCTAAAAGCCAAGCCGCGCAAGGCGTGTTATCCTACCGCCGGAAGAGGATGTTCGAGGCAGGGTCAGATATGTCGACCGCGCTGGTCTTGATATTGATTATTGGATTGCTGGTGTTGGGGCCGATCTTGCAGGCGCTGGCCGGTTCGCGCAAAGAGCCGGAACAGTCGCCGGTCAACGATGAGTTGCGGACCTGCCAGAGTTGCGGGTTCATCAATTCGAGCAAGGCGTCGTACTGTGGCCGGTGCGGCGGAGAACTGTGAAATTGTTGGGGCCGACCATGGGGCATAAGCGGAGCGAACCATGCCTGTAATAACACCACCGCCACCGGGTGATTCCGGTCCGCGCGTGATTAACATCGTGCCGCCGCAAGTGCCGCGGGCTGTGCTGCTTATCGGGTTGCTGTTGGCACTCGTCGTGCTGGGCGTCTTCTATTGGTGGTTCATCCAGCGTGTCGAGGTGCCGGCGAACCATGTGCTGGTGCTGACGCATCGGGTGGGGCGGACGCTGCCGGACAAGCTGCCGAACGGTGATCCGCTGCCGCCGGAGTTCGAAGGCCAGGTGCTGCTGTATCCCGAGTTGCTCGAAGCGCTGGGGGAGAAGCCGGGCTCGACGCGTTACAAGGGCATCATGTTCGAGGTTCTGGGCGAGGGGCGGTACTTCTACGACCCGTTTCTGTGGAAGCGTGAGATTCGCCCGGTTGAGTTCATCGCCCAGGAGGAGACCGGCGTCCTGATTCGCAAGTACGGCAAGCCGCTGGCCGCCGGGAAGGTCGTCGCGACCGAACCCAGCGAGCGCGGGCCGCTGGCTGAGAAGCTCGCGCCCGACCGTTACCAGATCAACCCGTACGCCTACGACATTTATCGCGTTCCGCGCGTCGACATTCCCGCGGGTCACGTCGGCATTCAGACCTTGCGGCACGGCACGCCGCCAGCGGACGCCAATGTCTGGGTCGTTCAGTCCGGTGAGCGCGGCGTACAGCCTGACGTGTTGTCCCCGGGGCGTGAGTACAACAACCCCTACGTTCGGCGTATCGACATCATCGACGTGCGCAGCCACACGCTGGATCTGCGCGGCGAAGGCGCGATCCGCTTCCCGTCGAAGGACAGCTTTGAGATCAGGCTCGAGGCGACGGTTGAATACGCCATATCGCAGGACAAGGCCCCGTACGTGATGGTGGCGATTGGCAATCACAGCGACATCGAGGAGAAGCTGATTCTGCCCTACGCGCGGTCGCTGGCCCGCATTGAAGGTTCGAAGCTCATCGCCCGTGAGTTCATCTCGGGCGCGTCGCGCGAGAGTTTTCAGGAGAGCGTCTTTGATGGGTTGCGTACGCTGTGCGGCGAGCAGGGGATCGAAATCCGCTCAACTCTGATTCGCCGCATCGAGCCGCCCGCCGAGATCGCTAACCCGATTAGCGAACGGCAGGTTGCCGCGCAGCAGGTCACGCAGTTTCGCAGTGAGATGGACCTGGCCGAGGCCCGGGCCCGGCTCGTTGAGCAGGAGGAACTTCAGAAGCAGAAC
>JAFGRR010000589.1 GCA_016935035.1 Phycisphaerae bacterium
AAACGCATGGCGTATGGCTATCGGGACGACGAGTACTTCTTCCTCAAGATCCGAGCCGCATTCCCCGGAAATGCCGGATGAACCTCATATCTCTGGATGGGGCCCGGAGGATTCTCCACCGGTACCCACACTCCATTATCGGGATCATAGCGGTATGTTTCCCCCGTCTCTGTGTTAACGAAATACACGTTGTAGTCCGTGCCCAGATAGAAGTACGATTCCTCGGTTGGGCTCGGAGTCTTGCACGAGTCCGGTGCATGGCGACGCTTCTTCTGATGGCTGATGGCTTGGAACCAACAACCAAGAACTAGTCGCTAACAACTACAGAGACAACGGCAATATGTCCCTCGCTTCCGCTTCGGGCTCTGTTTTGGCGCCGGACGCAGAACGCGGCCGGAGGCCTGATGGTACACGTTTGACGGATCTGTTTACGAATCTGCCTAGTTGCCGGTCAGCAGGGTTACGAAAGCATCGATGTCGAAGACGTCTACCGTGTTATCCTGGTTACAGTCGGCCAGGGCGCGCGGGCAACCGGCGTAGGCGGAGGTGTAGCCGGTGGCGTCGGTGATGGCCAGGACGAAGGCGTCGATGTCGAAGATGTCGGTGGCGCCGTCGCAGTTCATGTCGCCCAGGCCGAACGCCGGCAGACCGATGATCTGCACGTCGTCGATGTTCCAGCCGCTGTAGGCGAAAGCCGAGTTGCCAATGCGATAGCCCCAGCGGATATACACGGTGGACTGATCGTCGGCGATTGATGAGATGTCGTACTCGCACGACGTCCATGCGCTATCGGTGATGGCGGTGCTGTTGTTGGCCCAGACCTCGGTGAACGAGCCGCCGGCAGATACTTCAACCATGGCGTAGGCGTAGGGCTCATAGTCGCTGTTGAGCCAGCGCTGGAAGCCGAGGGTTGTGCTGGTTACGCCTGCGAGATCGAACGGGCCGGCTGTGAGGTAGTACGGTCCGCCGACCGTAGTTGAGTAGTCGCCGTCGAGGTTGACGCCGTAGACGTATGTGCCGGTGGCGCCGCTGGTTGGGTCGGGATTACCATGGGCGCCGCCCTGTCCGGTGGGTGTGCCAATCTGCCACTGTCCCTCGGTTGTCCATCCTGGATCACTATCGAATGGGAAGTCGTAAATGGTCTGCGGGCCGAAGGCCGCGATGGTGAAATCGGCGTTCGAGACGTCTTCGGCGGTGTTGCCGTCGACGTCGTGCGCGATGACCTTGACGCGGCATTGGTCGGACAGTTCCGCGGGGATGTCCCAGAGATAGCTGCCGGTGTTGGTGAGGCCGGTTGCGATGGTGTAGGGGAACGTATTGCCGCCGTCGGTCGAGAGATAGATGTCGATAGCGGTGACGGCCACATCGTCGGTGGCGGCCCAGAGGATCTCGTGCTGCTCGCCGATGATCCAGAACTCGTCGCCGTTGGGCTCCTGTACGTTGACGGTCGGGTTTGGATCGGGCATGGCGGCAGGCATGTGCATCGCGATGCAGTGCAGTGCGCCGGCGGCGCCGATGATGCTCGAGCAGTTGATCGGGATGATGGTGTGATCGGGCATGGCGGCCTGGAACGTCGCCAGTGCCTGGGCGTTTTGTGTTGTATAGCCGGTAAATGTCGGCATGAACACGAGGTCGTTCATGATGACCGCGTTGGTATACGTGTAGTGCGTACCGCCGGTGTTCCAGCCGGGTGTGCGATAGACCGTGTAGCCGCGTGACGTCAGATCGCTGACGGCGTTTTCGGTGATGGTGTATGGCTGGCCGGTGCTGCTGGCATACTGGCCGATGATGACCTTGCTGTCTCCGACTGGCAGCATCCACATGTCTATATGTTGCGTTGAGTCAAAGCTGGTGGGGAAGCCGTCGTAAATCGTCAGATCGACACCCTGATAGGCGGCGTAGTAGTCCTTGACGTCCTGCTCGCTGAGGCCGGGGTTCTCGGTCAGGATCAGATCGGTCATGAAGGCGTCGCCATTGGAAAACAGGTGGAAGTTGCCGCCGCCGTGTTCGAGTGGGATGTCGTATTGCGGCACGCTGTAATGCGAGCAGTAGTAATCGTTGAAGGCGTTATCGTTGTAGCGCGGGCGGTTGTAGGTATGGTCGACGACGGAGCGCTCCGTACCGTCGACGACGATGAAGCGCGGGCCGTAGTCGCGGATCCAAACCGAGTCGAGTACGTAAGTGACAAACTCAACCTGGCTCATGTCGGCGCCGGCGCTGGTCAGTGTGCTGGTGGCGCTGGCCTGCTCGGGGGCATTGTCCACCACGATGTAGACGATCGCGTCTGGATCGTTCGTCGTGATGCCGACCGTCATGTCGGTCAACAGCGAGGTGTACGCCTCCCACGCAAAGAAGATGCCGTCGTTCTCCTCGTACTCGGCCGGGCAACGCACCGTTCCAGCCGGTGGCGTCGCGATGGTGGGCACGAGCGGCTGGGGCACCATACGCTCGGCGGGCGTCATGTATTTGGGCAGCGCCTGCTGGTCGGAGGGTGTGACCAACTCCGGCTGACTGGCGAATGCCGCTCCGGCTGCCACCAACGCGATGAATGCAACGGCCGTGATGTGTTTCACGCAAACTCCTCCTGCCCGCTCGGCGGCGCGTGGCATGACGCCATCAGCCGCGACGGATTGCCGTCTTTCCCCTGCCTCTGCGTACCCTGGTACTGCAATCCCCAGTGTAGCAAAGTGCCCGCCCGGCTCAAAACCGGTCCGTATGTTCCGATATCCTGGGTCCAGCGCGGCCCGGAACCCCGGCGCCTCCTAGTGGGAGAGAATGACGGCGACAAACGCGTCGATGTCGAACACGTCGGCCGATCCGTCGCCGTTGCAGTCGGCGAGCGTGATGTCGCAGTCGGGATACGCAGCCGCGTACTGCTCCGGGAATATGACGGCCATCACGAATGGGTCAATGTCAAACGCATCGGCGGCACCGTCACAATTACAGTCGCCCAGCAGCGGGATGC
>JAFGRR010000065.1 GCA_016935035.1 Phycisphaerae bacterium
GGCCCCGTCGGCGGCGAACAGTTCGGCCGTCGCCAGCCCAATCCCACCCGAGGCCCCAGTGATGAGAACGTGCTTGCCATCCAGGTCGGTATTCATGGCATCTCCGAGCGCGATAGCCGGCCGTTGCCGGCGAAAGCGACTATGTTTGCAACTCTGCCACTACCTCGGCAAACTGTTCGGCCTCATCCCGCGTCTGCCGAATGAACGCGTTGTCGTCGAGCATGCCGAGCACGGCGTCCATCTCCGCCTGCGATTCATACGTCATTTGGCGGAACGGCGACGTGTAGTCTTTTTCTCGCGACGCCCTCACGCGTTCAGCGATCTGCCGGCGAATGGTGACGGCGCGGTCAAGAGCAGCATGCCACGCGGTCTGATCGAAGCGGTCGGCGGGCGTTTCCGTGATGTCATACAGGCTGGCCAGCGCATGCCGGGCACGTTCGGTCGGATAGCGCGACCAGAGATCCTGGTACACCGTATGGATCGCGTCCCAGGAGTCCAGTTCACCGTCGCGAATCCACCGTTTGAGTTCGGCCACGTCGCTCACTCGCGCAAGCTGGCCGCCCAGGTTTGTCCATGGCACGCGTCTGGTGTCGCCAAGCTGCCTGCGCAGCGCGTCGAGGCCGCGCAGGTCATGCGCCTGCATATGCGCCACGAGTGTTTGGCCGCAATAATACTCGACCATCTCGCGATAACTAGCGTACGCCGCATGTGGCTTCAATATCCGCACCGGCCGCCGCGAGTTCTCGATCCCATTTGCGAGCACGTCCAAATCGGCAATCTCGTCCGGCTCGCCGCGCAACAGCGCACTGCCACGAGCCCGCACCTCTTGCCCATCAACGCCATCCGGCGTTTGCCCGTCTTGCCGCAACGCCGCCTGGCCAGTCCACGTCTCCAGCAGGGCGAGAGCGGCGAAGATCTCCTCGACCGTGTCCGGTGCGAGATAGTCGAACTCGATTGCCTGGTCCTTATGTACGCGTGAGTCGCGTGCGCCGTACTTCCAGGCATTGCGCGCCAGCGCATACATGTTGTGCAGCCACCAATACGCCGGCATCACGAGCAGCACGCCGTTGGCCTCATCATTCGACACGAGCGAGAACGGCAGTCGGATGTCGAGCTCCGCCGGGTAAACGCCCTTGGCCAGCAGTGTGAACGAGGCGAAGCGGCTGTTGTGCTTGAGGCTGGTACACAGGCCGGGCCAGAAGCCGCGGCCGGCCAGAATCTCACCGTCGGGGGCGCGCGAGTTGTGATTTGAGCCGGCGGTTACGCCCGCCGCCACGTTGCTCTGCCCCATCACGATCGCGGCGCAGAGGAACGAGTTATTGTGATGCTGCTCATGCCCCGGGAAGATCAGCGAGTTGAGCACCTCGCAGCACGAGATCGTCGAATTGTCGCCCAGAAACGAGTTGATCAGCCGGGCGCCGTACTTGAGGCTTGAGTTCGGCCCCATCACAAAACGCACGGCCTTCACGCCATAAAACACCCGGCAGCCGGGGCCGACGATGCCGTTGACCAGTTCGACACCTTCGCCGATCTGCGAGCTTTCCTCGGCGCTGCTGTTGATTGTCAGGTTCTTGAGCTTGTTGGCGCCTTTGATATAGGCGTCTGAGCCGATCTTCACGTCCTTGAGGATGCGACAGTCCTTGATGATGGTGCGCGGGCCGACCTCGCCATAGTAACCGCGGCGATGGTCGAAGCGTGCATCGGTCAGCGTGCGCAGGCGATCCAGCAGGGGGGCATCGTCGCGTGAACGGGCCCACAGCCACGCGTCCGCCGGCAGCAGGCCGTCGAACGGCGCCACCTCGCGTCCGCCGGCCTCGTTCGCCAGCGTCAGCCAGACGCGCACGTCTTCCGGCTCACCCTCCTTGACGATGCCGTTGCCGAACTTGGCGTGGTTCGTCGTCAGCATCTCGTTGACGTTGATGAGGATGACCTCGTCAGCCAGGATGTAGTGCGCGATGTAGCAGACGTTGTCGAGCGCGACGTTTGATCCGATGTCGCAGGAGACGATTGTGCTGTTGTAGAGACCGACCGGCAGGCGCAGATCGTGGAATTCGAGGTAGCAATCCTCCAGGGCGCCGATGCGGTTCAGCCCGAAGAACTGGCAGCGCCTGACCCGCTCCGGGCTGAAGTCGTCGGCCACGAAGATCGACGCCCAGTTGTCGGCGGTGTTTTCGTTACGGACCAGAACCTCGATCTCACTCGCGGTCAGACCACGGTACTCGAGGCCCGGCGGATGCTGCGCCTCGCGCAGGTGGTATTCGTTCGCGTCCGGCGGCAGATACTCGGGCGGCACGAAATCGTAGCCCAGTCGGCGGATGGGGTTCCTCGTGATCTTGTTCATAGCGCAATCCTCGCGCATCGGCCAGCGGCGCTGCCATTTCTATCGGCCGCTCATTCTGAGTCATGGCTACCAATGCGTAAAGCCACCGTAAGCCGCGACCGTGACTGAGCGTTTCCCGCGGTAACCGCTCCCTCACGGTCGCGGCTCGGCTCGGCTCGGACCGGCTCGGGTCACATCGGATCGCCGATTCGGTCATGCACGCGATGGTTGCGGGGCGTGACGCTGCCGCGGGGGCGTTTTGTTGGTCTACGGCCGCCACGGGCGACGGGCGCCACTTCGCGCTGCCGCGAGGATGGCCGACGAGACGTCGGCCGCTACATTGACGCATGGCATAATTTGCACTTCCTGAACCCTGAACCCCAACCACTGAACCCTTGTCCCCGCGTACCCTGACGCTACACTGACACGCGCATTGAAGCGGCTAGTGGCCGGTAACCGGACACGCCGCCAAATCGATCACTTACATTCAGGTTGAAAAGGAAGGCAATCATGAATCGACGACTTCTCGTTGCAACCGTGCTGCTGTCCGCGATCGCGGTTCTTGTCGGGTGCAGTGCCACGAGTGCCGGCTGGACGGGGCTCGGGGTCGGCAAGAACATTATGCGCAAGGACACCTACCTAAAGATCTTCCTCGACGGTCACGAAGCGAAGCAGAGCTTCATCAAGAAGGCCGCCATGGGCTATGCCCAGTTCGAGATCAAGGAGACCGTTGGCACTAAGCCGACGTTCCGCTTCGAGTTCAAGGACCCGTCGCACTTCGGCCGCATCAAGTCCACGAACATCCAGGTCCACCAGGAGTACGAGGCCGATTATTCGCATGCCGCCGAGTTCGTCATCTGTGCCGCCAAGAATGACTCGATGATGCAGATGAAGCCCAACACCGATTATGACCTCGGTCAGCCCGGCGCCGACTTCCGCGTCTTCAACTTCGAGGACCAGGAGGTCAGCGGTCTGGAGCTCAAGCCCGGACTCAAGTACATGTTCCTGTTCACGGTCAGCGGCGACCGCAGCGAAACTTGCCAGATCTTCTTCACCACGAAGTAAGCGGCCGGCCGACGCTCTGTATTACCCGCGGCAGCCGGTGATAATCCCGGCTGCCGCGTTGTGTTTCAAACCTGCTCGGAGTTCTTGCCATGTCCGCGCCCCGCGTAGTGCTAACTCGCCACATGCCGCCACCCGCCGCTGATCTGCTCACCGACCAGGGTTATCACGTTGATGAGCTCGACCATGCCTCGACACCAACCCGGGCCGACGTGCTCACGAACATCGCTGGCGCTTCCGGCGTCATCACCATGCTTAGCGAGTGTGTCGATGAGGAGTTCCTGGCGGCCGCCGGTGACAACCTGAGGATCGTTGCCAACTACGCCGTTGGGTTTGACAACATCGACCTGGGCGCCTGTCGCGCGCGCGGCATTCGCGTCTCGAACACGCCCGGAGTGCTGACCAACGCGACGGCGGACCTGGCTTGGTCACTCATTCTAGCCGCAGCCCGACACGTCTCCGAAGGTGATCGCGTCATGCGCCGCGGGCAGTGGCCCGGCTGGTGCCCGACCGAGTTGCTCGGATTGGAGTTGTCCGGCGCGACGCTGGGGATCGTCGGGGCTGGCCGCATCGGCAGCCGCTGGATTAGCCATGAGCACAATTCCTTCAGGAAGAAGATCAAAGTTGAAGAC
>JAFGRR010000590.1 GCA_016935035.1 Phycisphaerae bacterium
CACCAGCCCGCTGCAATCCAGGCCGATGGGGGCGATGCCGCCGAAGACGTAGGGGCGGTTCAGCAAATCCAGGGCGGCGGCGAAAACGCTGGGGTACGACTTGCCGGAAGCTGTCGTCACGCTTGTGTCGAACTCGTCTTCGGCGACGGCGCGGACGGCGGTCTCGCGCACCCAGCCGCAGTAGCCGTCGGCGGCGTGGGCGAGATAGTGGCCGCTGTCGCGGTCGAGCAGCCAGAGCGGTTCGCCGCGGAGAATCTGTGACTGAACGCCGGCGTCCGCGGTGGGGGCGTCATATGTCAGGGCGGATGTCGCCGCGCAGATGCCGAAGGGCGGACCGTCGAGACGCCCTTGTCGCGGCAACAGACGCATCTCGTTCGTGACCCGCTCGACGCCGACACTGAGTAATGCGTCACGCAGCGTGCCCACGAGCAATTCGATACTCGTCGCGCCGCCGATGACAACCGTGTCGCCCGCAACCGTGATGCGCGGCTCGAAGTGAACCATCGAGCGGTCGTGCAGGATCGCCGCGCGGAACATGCCGGCGAACCAGGGGGCCTTGTCGAGCGGCAGGTCATCATCCGGCCAGATGCGGCGCGCGGCACTGACAATCTGCTCGTCCCAGGTCTGGCTGGGCAAGTGTGGAATGCATCGGCGATGACCGTGGGTTACGCGCAGCGCATCTTCGTGTTCGCGGACGAACGCAACGATGCCGTGGTAGATTCTCAAGGCGTGTTCGCGCGGGAGCGTGGGAGACGTCTCGATCGCACGATAGCTGAAACAAACCATCGCCGCCGGTATTCGGAGGACAGTCCGGGCTGAAGCCCGGGGCTCTTCGGCGTCATGCCGAGCAGACATCGACTCCGCCATATGTCGCGCCAGGGACGCGGATAGCGTGTCTTCGCTCTGTGCGTCGACACGTGCCTTCGCTTCGTCTTCAAACAGGATGGACACTGCCAGTGTTGCGGCGTGTTCCTCGCAAAACTCGGCCAGCGGCAACGGGGGCTGATCGTCGGCCCGCGTCATGATCGCGGCGGCACCGGCGCGGCGAACCATGTGATACAGGTGCGCGCCGGCCATCATGGCGAGATTGTCGCGAGTACGTTGCGCGGGGTCGGTATTGCCGCCGCCGATGGGATTGATCGCGACAACGATCGGCGGCAGTTCGCCATCGTCGGGCACCAGCGGTGGCTCGTAGGTGTCGATAATGCGCTGGATGTTGTTGGTCGTTCCGTCGGGCATAGTCTGTATTCGCAAGAAGCTATTGCACCAGTGTAGTGTGTCGGACGCCAAACCAAAACGGCCCTCAGAGCTGAGCCGCGACCGTGAGGGAGCGGTTGCGGGGGAAAGGCCGTAGGTTCTCCCGGAGAGCGTCTGCGTTCTGTGTCAACCACTCCTTCACGGTCGCGGTTCTGCTTGGTACACGGTCGCGGTGCGCGGCATCGTGGTCGCGGCTCGGTGCAGTTCTACGCGGGATCGATCTGCTCTGGCGCGAGCAGGTCGGCGTACGTCTCGCGACGTCGAATGACGCGCGGCGTCTGGCCCTCGACGAGGACTTCCGCCGGCCGTGGCCGCGAGTTGTACTGGCTCGCCATCGTCATCGCGTAGGCGCCGGCACCGAAGACGGCCAGCAGGTCGCCGCGCTTGACAGGCGGCAGGTCGCGGCCCTTGGCCAGAAAGTCGCTGCTCTCGCAGACTGGGCCGACCACGTCGCAACATTGCAGGCCGGCGAATTCCTGATGCATTTGCCGCGTCGGCGGTGTGAACTCGCCAGCATTCACCGGCCAGACGAAATGATACGCGTCGTACAACGCCGGGCGGATCAGCTCGTTCATCGAGGCATCGACGATGACGAAGTGTCGCTCGCCGGATTGCTTTACGTGCAGGACGCGCGTCAGCAGGATGCCGGCGTTGGCGGCGATGCTGCGCCCGGGTTCGAGGATGACGCGCAGCTTGCGGTCCTTTAGCAGCGGGATGATCGGGGCGGCGTAATCCGCGGGCGTCGGGCCGTTGTCTTCGCCATAGTACGCGCCGTAGCCGCCGCCGATATCGAGCGTGTCGACAACAAGCCCGTCGGCGGCAAGCTGGTCGATCAGCACGAGGCTCTTCGCGATCGCGTCGGCCAGCGCGCCGGCGTCGCGGATCGGCGAGCCGATGTGCAGGTGGATGCCACGCAGGTTGACTGAGTCGAGTTTGGCGGCGTGCTTGAAAAACGCGACGGCGCGTTCGAGATCGACGCCGAACTTGGTCTCTTTCTTGCCGGTCGTCGTGTACTGGTGCGTCTTGGGATCGACGTCGGGATTGACGCGCAGGGCGGCGCTGGCGACCGTGCCGCGGGCCTGGGCGAGGCCGGCGATGACGTCGAGCTCGGACTCGGACTCGATGTTGAAGAGGCCGATGCCGGCGTCGAGGCCGGCGTTGATCTCGCGGTCGGTTTTGCCGACGCCGGCGAAGACGATTCTTGCGGGCGACGCCCCGACGTGCAGGGCCCGATGCAACTCACCGCCGCTGACGACGTCGAATCCGCTGCCGAGTTCGTGCAACAGGCGGCAAATGTGCGTGTTCTGGCAGCTTTTGATGGAATAGCACATCAGCGGGTCGAGCGGCTCGAAGGCCTGCCGCATGCGCTGGTAATGCTCGGTCAGCGTGGCCCGCGAATAGACATACAGCGGCGTGTCGAAACGCTCGGCCAGGGTGTCGGCCGAGACGTCTTCGCAGAACAGCACGCCGTCACGATAGTGATGATGGTCCATGCAGATCATCCGTTCGGCGGCCAGCACCCGCCGCCGGCGGCCGAAACCTGAATCTACGTGCTGGGCGGGGGGATGTCCAATGGGCGCGCGTCAGCGCAAATCAGAACCCTTCCCGCAAGGACAGGGACACATCAGTTCCACGCCCATGAATAGGTGGGGCACCCTGGGGAGTCAAACAGCGGCCCCGGACTGGCGTCCGGGGTTCTGACTGGGGCATGCGCCGATCCCTAGTGGAGTGGTCACTTGTCAAGGGGATGGCGTGTCCGATCGTAGCGACGAACGGCGGCGGTACTTGTCTGGCTGGGCCACGCTGGGGTGGGTGTTGGTGGCGGCGGCGGGATTTCATTTGGCCTATTGGCGGCCGGGCGGCGGGTTCGCGGTGGCGCTGTTTGTGTTTGGGGCGGCGGTGCTGACGCGGGTGCGGCAAGTGCGTTTTGCGCTCTACTGCGGGCTGCTGCTGGGCATGCTCATCTATGCGCCGCATTTGCACTTCTTCTGGCGGATTTTCGGGGCGTTCAGTCTGGCACTGTGGTTTGCGCTGTCCGTGTGGCTGGCGGTGTTTGTGCTGTTGGGGCGGCTGAGTTACGGCGTCATGCCGCGATGGGTGGCGACGTTGGCGTTGCCCGTACTGTGGTTGGGGACGGAGTACATTCGCTGCGAGCTGAATTATCTGCGGTTCGCGTGGCTTACGCCGGGGCTGGCGTTTTCGCATCAGCTCGGGTGGCTGCCGCTGAAGTACGTGGGGGCTTATGGGCTGAGCTTTGGGCTCATGCTGGTTGCCAGTGTGGTGCTGCTGCCACGACAAGCGGCGTGGGGCGTTGGGGCGGCTGGGTTGGCGGTGCTTGGAGTGCTGGTGAATGTGCCGGTCGAGCACGGGCCGCGATCTCGCGACGTTGGGCCGCTATTCGCGGGGATTCAGCTTGAGGTGCCGACGGAGCATGAGGTGGTCGCGGCGTTGGATGAGGCGCTCGTGGCAGAGCCTGATGCTGACGTGTTCGTGCTAAGCGAGTACGCATTCAGCGGACCGGTGCCGCAGCGCGTCCGGGAGTGGTGCCGCGAGCATGCGCGGTATCTGATCGCGGGCGGGGAGCACGAGATGCCGCGGCCGTCACGCGACTACTACAACACGGCGTTCGTGATCGGGCCGACGGGCGAGGTGGAGGTTGAGCAGGCGAAGTGCGTGCCGATCCAGTTCTTCCGCGATGGGTTGCCGGCGCCGCGGCAGGGAGTGTGGCAATCGCCGTGGGGGCCGATAGGGCTGTGCGTCTGCTATGACCTGAGCTATGCGCGCGTGACCGACGAACTGATTCGTCTCGGCGCGCGGGCAGTTGTTTGTCCCGCGATGGACGTGGAGCAGTGGGGGCGATACGAGCACGAACTGCACACGCGCATCGCGCCGGCACGGGCCGCGGAGTATGGCGTGCCGATCTTCCGCCTGTGCAGCTCGGGGATATCGCAACTCGTGGACGCCGACGGGATGGTGGTGGCGACGGCGCCGTTTCCTGGGCAGGGAAGTCGCTTGGTCGGGCGGTTGCCTATCGCGTCGGCCAGTGCGCTGCCGTGGGACAGGTGGTTGGTGCCTGTGGCGGTTGCCGTGACGCTGGGCTGGCCGGTGGTGTTGATCGTGATAGTGGTTGTGCGCAGGCGGATGAATGCAGAATGCAGAAGTGAAGAGGCGCGACGGGGGGCTTATGAATACTGAAGACTAAGGACTGACAACTCAGAACGAACAACGGAGAATCAACAACGAATATGTCCGCTCGCTGCCGCTCGGGCTCTGATGGAGGAGCGTCAGGCGTGGTTGGGGGGGCTCTCGTCGGTGTCGGGGGCGGCGTGGGCGTCGAGGTTGGGCGGAGATTGGTCGGGGCGGACGGGGAAGGGGGTGGGGTCGGTGTCATCGCTGGGGTCGGCGTCGTCACCGGCGTCGCCGCGACGGTGTTTGTCTAGGCGGCGTTGGAGGTCGGACGGACAGCGCGCGTTTTCCAGGGCGTTTTCCACGGTGATCGTGCCGGCGGCGGCCAGTTCGAACAGGTGGTCGTCGAGCAGTCGCATATCGAACTTGCGGCCCGCCTGGATGGCGGAGTCGATGCGGTGGAGTTGGTTATCGCGTATCAGCTCGGAAACGGCCGGTGTGACAACCAGGAACTCGTGGGCGGGCACCACGCTGGCGTCTTTGCGCGGAATCAGGCGGCGGACGATTGTGCCGAGGAAGGTGGTGGACACGATGTGACGCCAGCGCGCAGTTGAACGTTGGCCTCCGATCTCGCAGAGGTGTGCGAGTACGTCGGCGGCGCCTCGCTCGCGCATTTGCATGAGCATCAGGCAGTCTGTGCGGGCGGCCTCGGTTGCGACGGCGAGAGCTTCGTCGTCGTCAACATCGCCGAGCGCGACCACGTCGGCACGCTGCAAGTGCAGGTCGCGGACGGCTTGCAGATACGAATCGACATCGGTACCAACTTCACGCTGTACCAGCGCCGACTTGACGGATTGGTGAAGGTGCTCGACCGGCTGCTGGATTGTGACGATGCGGCGGTCGAAGTTGCGGTTGACGTAGTTGACCAGCGCGGCTTGCACAGTGGTCTTGCCGCAGCCGGCGGGGCCGGCGATGACGAACAGGCCGCAGGGACGGCTCATCAGGGCCTTGGTCAGCTTCGGCAGGTCTAGCTCGTCGATAGTCGGTGGTTTGGCCGGGAGGCAGCGCATGCTGAGCGTCGGGTGTCCTGATTCGAAGGCGGCAAAGGCGCGGATGCGCAGCCAGTCGCGGAACACGAAACCGAACAGCACGCGACGATGCTCCTCATATTCGCTACGTAACGCGCCCCGCAGGAGCTTGTGGAGAGCGGCCTCGATATCGTCCAGTGCAAGTGGGGCGGTTTCCAAGGAACGCTCGCACCCTGCTATGCGCAGCCGCGGACGCGTGCCGACCGTAAGCAGTAGGTCCGATGCCCCGGTGTGATAGGCGGTGTCGAGCAGTCTGTCGATGGTGACGGTTGGCATGAAGGCGCATCCCCTATGAGGTCCAGTCCAGCAGCCGGCATTGGCGGCCGCCGGGCGGTGTCTGAATCTACGTGCTGGGAGGGTGGATGTCCAATGGGGTGGGCGTTGTGACGCCAATCAGAACCCTGCCCGCAAGGACAGGGACACATCAGTTCCACGCCCATGAATAGGTGGGGCACCCACAACGACGAAGATGTGTGTCAGCAGATTACGCAGATTGCGCAAATTAGGGAGATCAATCTGCGAAAATCTGCGTAATCTGCGGATCAATTGGTTGTTTGCGTGCGCCGGTCAGTCCCCCACCCATGAATGGGTGGGGCACCCGCATGGGGGCGCAATCAAAACGCCGGCTTCGCGAAGGGGCAGGCTTCGCGCGCCGGCGTTTTTGTGGGCTACCCGGGTGGAGGTCGGGTTTAGAGACTCTGTAGCTTGGACAGCATGGATTTGACCTCGTCGGCCTGCCGTTGCTGGCCGATGGACTCCAGGCTTGAGACCTGTTCCTCGAGGTAGCCGCCGAGCTTCTTGGTGATCTGGGCGGCCTTTTCCTCAGCCATTTCGGCCTTGGTGATGAGCTTCTTGGCCTCGTTGCCTTCGCTCTCGGCGGCCTTGGCGCGCAGTTCGGCGGCTTTGGTCTTCAGTTCGGAGATCTGGGCAAACTCGCTCTCGCACATCTTCTTGCAGTCATCGAGTGCCCAGCCGGCCTCGATCTGGGCCATCTGTTGCGAGACTCTGTTCACGTCGTCCACCGTCGGCTCCTGCTCCATCATGGCCAGGAGCTTGGAACGCCGGTCGAGGATGACGTGGTACGTCTCCATCATGGCGGCCTCGGCCTCCATCTTGGCCTGTTGCATGGCGGCCTCGTCCTCGGTCTTGCCGAGTTTCGTGAGCTTCTCCTTTTGGAGCTTCTCGGTCTTCTCCAACTCGGGGTCGCCGCGGCCAAACCGGAATGCTTCGCTCAACTCGAGCGTGCCGTCGCCGTTGAGATCGGCGTCGGGGTAGGTCTGCAGGACTTTCTCCGGCATGAGCATCATGGCGGTGGCGATGAACGTCCAGCATTCCTCCTTGGATACGTCGCCGCTGTCGTCGCAGTCGCCGGCGGCGTACTGGTTGACTTCTTCGTAGACCTTGGCGGCGTGCTCGCGCATGGCCTTCTCGGTGGCGGCGTATTCGGGCTTCACGCACTGCTTCTTGGTCTTGTCGCCGGCTGACGCCGCTCCTGTCAGCGCGAACCCAGTCCACGCACACACCAGGGCCAGGCCCGCAAGACGCCATTTCGAACGCCGCTCCGGACGATTGGGCATTGCCAATATCACGTCGATTCTCCTTTCGATTGTGCTGGGGTTGCCGGCCATGCAGGCAGGGCGGTAGACGACCGGGTGGATGCGCATCGGCTGCGCGGCGGTGAGCAGGCAACGAGCATACTCACTGGCGCTTAGCCGGCCGTGACGAAGGGCCCTTTCGTCACAGGCGTGCTCGCGCACTCGGTTGATCCGCCGATTGACCCACGCGATCACCGGCCAGAAAAAGAGCATCGTTCCGGCGACGCACTGCAGAATACGAACGAGCATGTCACCCCGCCGGAGGTGGGTGAGCTCGTGAACCACCACCGTCTCCAGTTCGTCCGGACGCGCGAGATGGTGGTGGGAAAGCACAAGCATAGGACGCACGAACCCCATGACAAAAGACGCACGGGACCTCGGCATCATGCGGACCATTGGACAGCGACGCAGACCCAGGTGCTGGCAAACACGGCGTACCGTTGCCTGCGTGGTGTCATCCACGACTGGCAGGGCCATGCAGTGGCGGCGGAACGCGGCGTAGCCCCACACACGCAGCGCGATCAGCGCCAATAGTCCCGCGACGTATCCGCCAAGGATGATCATGGCCCACGGCAGCGGCTCCGTGGTCGTCACGGCCGTTACGGGCTGGTTTGTCGACGCGTCAAGGCTACTTGGCGCGAGCGTGAAGCTCTCCACGCTGGCGACAGCGCTGGGTGCGGTGATCCAGAGCCTTTGGCAGGCGCTCGC
>JAFGRR010000591.1 GCA_016935035.1 Phycisphaerae bacterium
CACGCAATACGCGTATTCCCTTTCGCCGACAGTGACGCTCTTGTAGATGAAACCGGTCGCCGGCTTGCTCGGCTGCGTCGTTGCGGCGTCCGTGCCGCCCGCGCCCTGTATCGCCAGTACCGCCGTGATCACCAGAACCAGTGAACTCATAGCCACGATCTCCCGTGTCGTACCATTCGCGCCCCCTTAGCTGCCGTACGCCGCCCACGACGATTCGTCTGGACCTGCGGCGCCCAACTGGCGATAATACCAGCAATGACGCAGACAGCGACTCTTGCCAGGTTTATCTCGAAGCGGCGCATCGCGACGGCCTTCTGGGCCACCATGTTTTGCCTACACGCGCCTGCGCTGATCGGAGTACTGTCGGCTGGCGATGGTTCGTCGAGCCGTTTGGCACGCTGTCTGATCCTGCTGCCGACGCAGCTTTTCTTCCTGCTCAAGCTACTCGATGTGCCGTGGCTGCGTTTGCCCGGTGGACGCCGAACCCTGACGGCTTTCTGCGTGATCGTGCTGTTGTTGCACGCGCGCGTCATGACGAACGCCGCGCTTCGGCTTGACGACCTTACTGCTATCGGTCAACCGGTCGCCGCTCTTCTGGCCGGCGGCCTCGGAGCCACACTATTCACCAGTGCGGCACGCGCGTCCGTTGTCGCTCGCGACAATACCCGCCGCGATCGCCTGCGTCTTTCCCGAGCCTGGCGCGAGACACGCGACCGCATAGCCGCCGCGCTGCTGCCACCCAGGTTCGAACTCCTCGCTCACCGTTGCGCCATCGACCGCGCCCCACCCGCCTGAACCGCGCGCTAGGGCGGTTTCACCCAGTGCGCATCACCGCTCCGCCGTGTGCCACGGCTCTATGAGCCGTGTGTTCAGACTGCGGAAGACGCCGACTTGCCTGTGAAACCGCTCGTCCGCCGCGCGACACGCACGCCCTGACGTCCAGCGATTCAAGTGTCTGATCGCATGACGCCGTCGCGCCGTTCGTTCGCGGCTGTTCCTGCAATCCGCACCAGCGACCATCCGAGCGAAGGAGCTCATATGAATACTCGCCTCATCATCGGCGCCGCCTGCGCCGCTATCTTCGTTTCCACCGCTTCCGCCGAAAAGCACTATCTCCTCACCGGCGTCGATCCGACGCTCTATCCCGGCGTCGCGCGCTCCATCACCGGCGACAACGGTCTCGGCGTCTATCCCGATCTACATGATGGCGACCGTCTCGCGGGCACCAGCGACGTCGGCACTGCCGTCACATTCATGGGCGTCGGCACGCCGATGTACGCGCCCAACCAATTCGGCTCGCTCAGCATGTTTTATCGCCGCGGCTATGTGTACATGCCGCAATACGGACTGACGGCGCCACTACTGGGCATCGAGTTCATCGGCGGGCCGCTGCTCGATCTCGATGGCGATCCGAATGACGCCGGTCGCAGCCTCATTCCGAGCAGCGGCGTGCCGGCCGTCGAGATGCCCGGCTCCGACAGCTTCATAGATCTCGACATCGACACCGCCGGCGGCACGATCACGCTCGTGGACCTCGACGCGCTCGGCACCAACGAGAACGGGCCGTTTATCGCCGCCGCCAACGCCACCGCGCTGTTCACAATCGCCGGCACGCAGCCCGACGCGAGCAAAGGTGATCCGATCAACCCGGGCATCGACACGCGCGTCGGCACGCTGACCGCGTTCGCCGGTAACAGCGGCACGCTCGCCGGCGTATACCAGGTCGCCGACCTCGGCTACGAGTTTTGGGAGGACTCGATCGACCCCGCGTCGAGCACGGCGGGGCAACTCGGCACGATGCAGTTTCTCGGCTCACTCGGCGGCTGGGTCATCGAACGCGACGCGCACACCGGCAGCTTCCCGACGCTCGCGGGCGAAGGGCTCGGCGGCACGGCGTGGCCGCTCGTCGATACGTCGCAGATCGGTCAGACCTTCGACACCGCCAACGGTCTGGCCGGTGGAACCGCCACCATCGCCAACGGCTTCTACAACGGCAGCACGCTGCTCGACGATTTCACGACCCCCGAGAACGGCGGTCTGGCGCTGACCGACTTCGGTGGTGACCTGGGTGCTTACCTCGACGCCGTCGTCGTGCCGCTGCTGACGCCCGAAGCCACGCGTTTCGTCTATCTCGAATCCGCCGGCTTCGGCATCAACAACAGCTATGACCCGATCTTCGCCGACACCGTCGGCTATGACGTGCTCATCATCGCGGCCGCCGTCGATGAATGTGCCGGCGAGGTCCGCGGCGACTCGAACTGCGACGGCGTCGCCGACGTGTTCGATATCGACGCCTTTGTTCTGGCGATCATGAATGCCGATGACTGGCAGCAAAGCTACACGTGCGACTTCCTGTGTGTGAATGACACGGATCGCGACGGCACGGTCGACGTCTTCGACATCGACACGTTCGTCGCGTGCATCACCGGACAATAGCAGTACGTACCCGGGCCGCGGTAACTCTCGGTGCCGCGGCCCCGGGGACACTTTGCTCGAGGGCAGAACCTTGACTGGTCGAGACGAGTGCACATGCCGGACATCGGCGTACTTGGCTGCCGGCGTTGATCCCCGCTCGGACATGGGTGCCATGGGCAGGTCTTTGAACTGCCCGTGCGCTATGACAGTTGCGCACGGGCAGACCCACCTTCGACGGGCCTGCCCATGGCACCCACCGATTGCGTCACGCCCCCTACGATTCAAACGCCGGCCGCGCGGGTTTACGCTGATTGAACTGCTGGTCGTGATCGCGATCATCGCGCTGCTCGTTTCGATCCTGCTGCCGTCGCTGAGTAATGCTCGGGCACAGGCCCGCAAGACGGTCTGTGCGTCGAACCTGCGGCAGGTCGGCGTCGGCATCTACAACTACTGGACCGAGGCCGACGGGCGAGTGCCGTATGTGTTCTCGCCGATGACCAACACCAAATTCGGCGCGGCGGCGGCGACTGTGCCGGACGAATTGTGCGACCCGTTCGATCGCGATGGCACGACGCCCGGCGTGGACTGCTGGCCGGAGTCGCTGCCGAACGTGCTGATGCCGCGGCACATGGGCGAGTCGCAGAAGGTCTTCGTCTGCCCGTCGGCGACCAACGGCTGGCCGCGGCAGGGCGGGCCGTTGCGGTACACGTATCGGCCGGCCGCCGCCAACCAGCCCAGCGGCGTGGTCTCGGTGCCCGGCACGTACCAGCGCGAGCATTTCGGCATTCTGGATGGGCGAATTCTGCGGAAATTCAAGCTCGAACAAACCGACAACCCGGTCGCCGACGCGATGCAGCACCAGTTTCTGCGGGCGACGTTCATCCGCGACATGATCAAACGCGACGACGACGGGGCGGTAGTCGGGCCGCACTGCGGCGGGATTCTGCTGCTGAACCGCGACCTGGAAGTTGAGTTCCGCCCGCGAGAGGAGGCGCAGAAGGACCTGGCGCCAACCCTATGGGACCCGGGGAGCGGTTCGCAGTTTTGACTGGCGCCCGGGTCACCGGATTCTGCCGCATAGGTGTTGTCGAAACGCGCCAGTCCTCCGAGCCTGACGTCCCGTAGCGTCCGCCCCCCGTGGCGGACGTAGGTGTGCAAGAATGCCGCCGCGGTAGCGTCTGCACCTCATGGCCCCCGGCGCCGACGCAAATGTAGCGGCCGACGTCTCGTCGGCCGTCTTCGTCGTGACAGAGCCCGAGCGGCAGCGAGCGGGCATATTAAGGGTTCAGTTCCCAGGGTTCAGGGTTCGGAATGAGCAAGCACACGCGTCCCCCAACCCCGATGCGCCTCCAGTCGCGGAGCGACGACTGAACGTCCAGTCGCGCGCTCGCCTCTAGCACCGTCAACAGCTTCAGTCGTCCTGATGGGACCAACAAACACAGAAGGAAATGAAATAGTCAGGCCGAGCTAACCCAGCACTTCGTACTGGGCTACTATCATGCTGTCCCTACGGGACGCTGAGCACCGATACGGGCTCGGAGCCAGCCAGTTTCCATCAGGCGAACATCGATGCGTCTGGGTGTGGGCCATGGAACGAGTCAAAGGGCGGACATTGACGCATAAGCAGTCGCGATGGCCAGGAAGTACCAGTAGTTGAGGTCTTCTATTCCTACCCTGAATTGCACAGGGGCCTTGTTCTTGCGGCCTCCTTCGTGGTTCCAGAAGTCGATTCCGGAATTGTCAGATGTCCCTCTCCAGTTTCCGTGGGCCAATGCGCGCTGGCGCGAAGACGGCCGACGCGACGTCGGCCGCTACATCTGCCGCCGCGCCGGCGGCTGCATTCCCGACTGACCCGGCGTTACATGGTTACAGGTACGTATTGCTTCAACGCGTTCAGGCTGATCAGGAGGCCGGCGTCTTCGAGGTTGCCGCCGTAGACGGGGTCGTGGGCGCCTTCTATGTCGAGGTTGCCTTTGTAGCCGACTTCGAGCAGGGCGCTGACTACTTCACGCCAATTGACCTGGCCCAGGCCGGGCATGCGGTGGCGGACGGCCTTGGTGTCCCAGATGCCCTGTGCTTTGACAACGTCCCAGCAGACTTCGGCGTCCTTGGCGTGGACGTGGAAGATTTTGTCAGCGAACTGCTTGATCGTCGGCACCGGGTCGATCAGCAGGCAGATCAGGTGCGATGGGTCCCACTCCAGGCCGAGCGCGTCCGACGGGACGGCGTCGAAGATCTTCTGCCACGCGCCCGGCGTGAACGCGATGTTCGTGCCGCGGAAGGGGTGGTGGTGGAACATCGGACAGTTTTCAAAGGCGACCTTCATGCCCAGGTCGGCGGCGCGCTTCGCCATTTCGGTCCAGTATTTCTTGACGCCGGGGATGTTGTCGTCGATCGACTTCTCCGGGTTGCGGCCGGTGAAGGTGCCGATGACGTCGCAGCCGAGCTTGCGGCCGAGCTTCATCATGGCGATGAAGTGGGGCTTGGCGATCTTGCCTTCCTTGGGGCAGATGTGGTTGGGGTAATACCCGACGGCGCTGAGCTCGATGTTGTACTCGACGAGTTGTTGTTTGAATTCGTCGATCTGGCGCGCGGTGACCTTCTTCGGGTCGAAGGGTTCGCCCGGCCAAGCGATCAGTTCGAGGCTGCCGAAGCCGTGGTCGGCGAGGAACTTCACGTCATGAGTCTTGCCGTTTGTGAGCAGGCCGATACGCATTGTGGGAACTCCAACCACATGGACCTTTGTGTCTGCCGCGTTTGCGGCGTTTTGGCGTCGTTTGCAGGCGTATGGTTGCCTGCGAACACACTACGGCCGCCACGGGGGCGGCCGTTGCATTGTGCGGCGGACGCTACGGGCGCTGGAAGATTACGTTACCCAGGGACTGGGGGGAGTAGCAATGGCCGCGGGCGCCCGACCAGGAGGAATATTCGCCGCGGCGGGCGTCGAGGCGGGCGATGTTCAGGCCCCAGATACGGTTCTCGCGGGCCGCCGAGCCGAGGCTGTCGAGCGGTATGGCGAGTTCGACGATCCAGGCGTCGCGGTCCTGGCCGATGGCGACGCGGGCGCCGGCGTTCCACGGCTCGACGCGTCCGGTCGGCGGATCAGTCGGACAGCCGCGCTGCGTGACGACCAATCCGCTCGGCTTGACTTGCAGCAGATACAGATCGCTCGGCAAACCCGCCGTCACGTTCTCCGGGCTGAGCAGAACCTCGATCACGTCCTGCCCCCAGGGAATGTTCCCGTCGCGCGGAATTGCGTTGTCGGGTCGCCAGACCGGACGCTCGCCGGGCATCAGGCCGCAGTGGACGGCGGCGTAGATGTTATCGCGATCGGCACAGAAGTAGACGCGCGTCGGCAACGTCGGCTGAAGCTCATCGAGGGCCTCGCCCGTCGGTTGTCGCCCGCGGCACAGGCGAAAGTCGCCCGCCGCGTTGCTCGTCCCGATCGGCCAGTCGTTGAGCCGGCCGTCAATGGTCGGCGGTCGATCCATGATCGGCACCGACGCGACGCTGAGCCGGGCCCGCTTCATGAATGCGCCGAGCGTCTCGGTGTCGAAAGAGATGTCGAAGGGATATGCGCCGTCGCGGTTGTACGCCAGACCCTCAAGCGCCAGTGTCAATGTTGATGGTCGCCGGCTGTCGGCGGGGATGCTCAGCGGCTCGGTTTCGAGCAGATCCCAACCCGGCGGCGGATTGAGAATGCTCCAGATTCCAGTGAGCTCGTGTTCGGTCGTGTTCGCGACGCGCGTCATGACGTTGGCGCGCAGGCCGGCCTCATCCTCGACCAAGCGCACGCCGGTGATCTCGGTGCGCAGGCCTTCCACCTGGCTGAGGAGCAATTGCCATTGGGCGACGTTGCTGGCCTGTTGGGCAAGGCCGGCGTCGCTCGGCTCAAAGGTGTTGCTTAGTTCTTGGAGGATGACGCGTCGGGCCAGACGCAGCGTGCGCGGCTCGCGGATCCAACCGGCCGGCCGCAGGCTGAGCAGATGTTCGCGGCAGGCGTCGGTGAAGGCTTCGCGCACGACGCGTGACGCGACGCGGTGGCTCAGCAGTTGTTTGCCGCTGCGCGCGAGTAGCTTGAGCAGCTCGTAGTCCTGCAAACCGCGCCGCAGACGCTTTAGACGTATCGACGGCACGGGCTGATCCGCGAGCCCGTACTTCATGCCGGAATAGATCAGGGCATCATGTCCGCCGGTCGCGAACTCGGCGGCATGCTCGATCCAGATGCCGTCGCAGCCGTAGCGATATGCCTGCCAGGCGAGTGTGCGTTGGTCTTCGGGCGGTGCTTCGATGGCCAATGCGCCGCTGTATGGCGCCATGTCGGGAATGAACCACGCCAGGCGGCCGAGGCTGCGCTCCTGCGCGAGTGCCGCCGGTTCATACCAGCACGCCGGTGGTGCCCAGATACCGATGCCCGTCACGTCGATGAGCGGTGCTTCGTACCAGCCGAGCGCTCGCAACGTGTGCGGCGGCAGGTGCGCGACCAGCGGCACGGCTAACTTGGCGGCCCCGAGAATGCCGGCGATGCGACTCATGCGCGCGACGCTCTCGCCGGTCAGGGCCGTC
>JAFGRR010000066.1 GCA_016935035.1 Phycisphaerae bacterium
AATCAGGAACGAAATTCGCACGGCCACCAGCGCCATCCAGGGCACTGTCCAACGCATGCTGCGTGATGGCGACGTGCAGAAGCTGCTGCAATACGGCAGCTACACGTTTCACAACGACCGGCTTGTCCTGCCCGTCCGGGCCGAGTGCCGCGGCCACGTGCCCGGTATCATCCATCGCACCTCCGACAGCGGGGCGACGGTCTATGTCGAGCCGGCCGCCGCCGTCGAGCTCAATAACCAGATCAGCAACCTGCGCATCGAGGAAGCGGAAGAGGTCAACCGGCTGCTCTGGGAACTGACCCACGAGATTTACGTCAACGCCGAGGCGATCACCAAGACGCTCGACGCGCTGGCCGTGCTTGACCTGATCGTCGCGAAGGTGCGCTTCGCCGCCGCTTTCGACATGCAGTGTCCGACGCTGCTCGATGAAGGGCTCATCCACATGCGGCAGGCCCGCCACCCGCTGCTGCTCGACATGGCCCGACAGCGCGCCGCGGAAGGCAAACCGTTCGATGTCGTGCCGATCGACTACCGCATCGGCGATGATTTCGACCTGCTCGTAATCACCGGCCCGAACACTGGCGGCAAGACCGTCACGCTCAAAACCATCGGGCTAATTACGCTCATGGTGCAGGCTGGATTGCCCGTGCCGGTCGCCGAGGGCAGCCGCACCGGCGTTCTCTCGAACGTCCTGATGGACATCGGTGACGAACAGAGTATGCAGCAATCGCTCAGCACGTTTTCGGGCCACCTCAAGCGGCTGCTCGAAATGCTCAAGCGCGCCGGCGCGAAGACCCTCGTGCTCATTGACGAACTCGGTGCCGGCACCGACCCTGACGAAGGGGCCGCAATCGGCCGCGCGATCCTCGACGAACTACTGCGTCTCGAGTGCCGCTGCGCCGTTACGACGCACATCGGCGCGCTAAAGGGCTTCGCCCTGACGCGTGAGCGCGCCGAGAACGGGAGCGTCGAGTTCGACCACGAATCATTGTCTCCCACTTACCATCTGCGCACGGGTCAAGCCGGCAGCAGCAACGCAATCGAGATCGCCCGGCGTCTGGGCATGCCCAAGCGTCTGGTCATCGCGGCGCGGCGCAATCTCTCGCACCGCGCCCGCGCGCTGCGTTCGGCCCTGGCGGGGGCTGATACGGCCAAGCGCGACGCCGAGAGCGCACGGCAGGCGGCCGAGATCGCGCAAACCGAGGCCACCAAGCGGCGCGCCGAGGCCGAGGCCACCCGGGCCGATCTTCAGAAACAGCAGGCCGATTTCCAGGAGTGGGTCAGCCGCGTGGCGCATCTTCAGCCCGGTGATCCGGTGCGGGTACGCAACTTCGATCGTGACGGCAAGATCGTGCGTCTGCGCGTGGACCTGCATCGGGCCGAGGTCGACGTTGGGGCATTCGCTGTCGAGGTGCCGCTGGGCGACGTTCTGCCACCCGAGTCCCCGCCGCCGCCTCCGCCTCCACCCAAGCCGGCCAAGCCGGCGCTTGTCGCCGCCGCCCGACCCGCCCGCGCGCCGCGCCGAAGTCCGCCCGCGGTGGAAAAGCACGCGCCACAGCCCGAGGCACCGCCGCCCCCACGACCCGACGTACCCTCCTTGTCAGAGAAGCAGGTGCTGACGCTACGCCCCGGCGATCAGGTCTACGCCAAACGTTTCAACCGGACCGGCACAGTCGTCCGCCTGAACGAGCAGAAGAAGCTGGCGGTGGTGAGCGTCGGATTGCTTGAGGTGGAAATCCCGTTTGACGGTTTGGCGGCGGCGAGCTTCGGCCGTGCCACCAACGATCAGCGACGCCGTGGATCAGCCGCGCGGCCTCATCGACCACCGCCAACCACCAAACCGGACGACAACGCCGGCTAGCGTGAGTTGGACACAGTTGCCCGCCTCGATCCGTCAGAAGCTGACCGGCCCCGCAAAGAAGACACGCGATCCGCGCGCCACGCCCCAATAGAAGCTCGCCGACGACCCGTGGTCCAGCAGCACGGACGCGATACCAGTGCTGTCCGTCATGATGACGTAGTGGCCGTTGTAGTCGATTTCCTGCACCACGAGACCGCTCAACCACACCACCGTATCAGCGCCGGTGGACGACGGCCCATCACCATACGAGTCCGCGAGCCAGACGCGCAACAGCGTTCGCGTCGTGGCGTTGGCCCGGAACGTGGTTATGCATCCGACCGGACCATCGGTCGTGCTCGCGCTGACGTAGTCGGACACGTCCGGAGCCAGCCGGTCGGCCAGCGTGCGAATGAAGTCGGCGTGGCTGAGCAGTGCATTGTCGTCGCGTTCCACGGGGGTGCGCAACTGCGCCAGCGCGGTCGCAATCTGCACAATGCTCGTTTCGAGATACGACGCCGAGAACGGCCCACGGGCCAGGTCCGCGCCGAAAAACTCCGTGTGCCGATCGTTCATGTTCGACTCCCATGCCGGGTTGCGGTGGCTCTTTCCGGGAATGCTAGGAAGCGGGCGGCGGCGGAGACAATGGCGTCTCGCGGGAGTGGCGGTGTCTGTTGCCGGGTGCGTTCAAACGGCGCGTATCTGCGCCAGTTGTACTGTCCCACGTCGGGGCCAGGCGACGGAGCATGAACATGCCCGCGCTGCGCTTGGGCATGTCACCTGGCGCGTCGCGATGTGACACTACCGTGGTGGCTGGTTTGGCATCATACGTCGGCCGCGGGGGGCCGACGCTACGGGGGTATGACTTACCATTGGGCAGACGTTACACTAAATGCGTGCTCAAGAGTGTGCGACAACGAGAGCCCCGGGCTTCAGCCCGGACGGTTCGACAATCACAGTGGGCGCTCCATGATC
>JAFGRR010000067.1 GCA_016935035.1 Phycisphaerae bacterium
CGACGACAGCGCCCCGCACGAGTCTGACCGGGCGGTGCGGATGCGATGTAAGCGATGTGGGATAGTGCCGCGCCACTGGGCTACCCAGGCCGATCGGCAAGACGGCACCTTTGTGTGTCAACCCGCTGATGAGCGAATCAGAGAGGCCAGGCCCCTGTTCGAGCACGGTGACATGGCATGCCGTATCCCGCGAAAGTCTTTCTGCTAGAACGCAACCCGCGCTCCCCGCGCCCACGATCATCACGTCGCTGTGTGAGGTTGCGCTCAACTGCGTATCCGCGGTCTGAGCGGGCCGAGTGTGCGCTCGCGTACCACGCCCCACCACAAGCCCGCGCCGTAGGCAAGGTCATCGAGGCGCCTTAACAACAGGAACGGCAGCAGACCGATGCGCTCGCTGCGGTCGATCACGATATGGGCCCGGCTAAACCAGTCCGTAACCCCGTCGACCAGCACGGCGGTGACGACGACCCGCCGGCACCGCTTTGAGACGATCGCACCCAATAACGAGGCGGGCCAATAATGACGACAAACCGCGGACGCCAATTGCATCCCTGCGCCGACGATCCCTTCCATGGCGATGACTCCGATGTCTTGCGGCCTTAGTCCGGCGCCATCCAGCGCAGCAGCTATCCGCCGGGCACCGAAGGCTGCCATCAGTACGGCCAACACTTTGCCGGACCACGGCCCAACCGCGAGAAGCAGCCAGACGGCCAGCATCCGTCCCGACACCATCACCGGTGCGATCTTGTCGGGGTGGCGAACCGACAATGGCGCGGCCGATGTGCCGTAAAAGGCTCTGCGCGTAAGCCATTTTCGCAGCAAAGTCCTGTGGTCGTGGGCTACCAACCCGCTCGGCTCATACCTGACGCCGGCTCCCCTGTCGATTAAACGCCAACATAGGTCGACATCCTCGCCGGAGCTCAGCGCTTCGTCAAAGCCCCCTAGGTCGATGAGTGCCGATCGACGTGCGACCATCGCAGCGCTCGGCAGATACGCCACCGTTCCGTACGGGAGAACACGCGATTCACGTGTGCCAAGATCCAGTGATGAGCGCACCGCCTCGTATCGCCCGATGGCATTCCCACCTCGCGATAGGGCCTCTATCCTCGGCGCGGCCAACGCGACAGCTGGATCCGAGAAATGCTTGAGCACGGCGTCGAGCCATCCGGGCCGCGGTATCACGTCGGAGTCGAGAAACGCCACGAATTCGGTCTGACAAGTGGCCAGGCCGGCGTTGCGGGCCGCCGCAGGCCCTCGGCTAACACGATGCCGAACGACTTGTATGTCGTCGTGCATGACTGCGAGATCGGCACGGTCGACTGTTTGCGTTGATGCATCGTCGACCACGATCACGGGAAGATCACGCAGCGTCTGAATAAGTCGATGAAGCCCAGCGATGTTGTCGCGCACCGGGATGATGACAGTGACGTCCCGATGCGACGGACCGGTCATGGGACGTGGATGCGCGACCGTAGCATCCAGAAGCATCCGCGCCAGCCGCGCGGTGACGGCATCATGCACGGTCAATCGTCCCTCGCCAAGTAGCGACTGCGCAGTGGGGGTCAAGCGCAGCAGCCGGGTCGGCGCACCACCGAGCAGCGCCGCGCCGTCACGCAGGGTTCGCACCCGTGGGTCGAGTTGCACCGCGAAGCCGTCCGGCAGCCTAGAATCGCTCATCGATGTCCCTTCACAGCCACGAAGCTGTCAGTCGCAGACAACGCGCCCGAGGCTTGCTGGCTCGCGCGAAGCTTATTGGTCGGCCGTCCGCGCTTACTCACCAGGTGGGATTACTGCCGACAGCAGCGGCCGGCCATACGCCGGCGGCGAGGACCATCGCCGCGTCCATGGCAATCGTGCCAGGCGACTCGCCGACCAGGCACCTCCCTGTGGGAGTCATGCACTGACCTGGCGCCGCCATCATCTGAATGACAGTGCGCGCCAGCGTGGAGACGCCGACGAGCGCCCAAGACGACCGCGCACAAGCCACGATCGGTCCGCTCGAGCGGCGGGCCCATTCTCGGCAATTTGCTCGACACCGGTCGGGACCGGTTCACAGAGCAGCCCAACTCTGGCGCGCCAGGCCGCGCAGGGCGCTGCGCGTCGTCTAGCGCCCGCGTGTACCACCGGTTGCAGTCGGCACAAACCCAGATGCCTGTCGACCGACTCAACCGACGCAGGGTCGCGCTGCCCATCAATTCGCGCCGCCAGCGTCTCGCGAGCCGGCCTGCGGTTCATTCGTCACCCCTGCAACGCCCTCAGTCGGGGTGGCGCCACCGAGCGGGTCTATGGGCTAGTGCGCGCCGTGGTGTCAAACCTCTGTACTGCAGAACAATGTCGTGGCGCTCTTAGCCTGGCAGCGATTGCGTTCCGCGATTGAGTCGGCGACTGATTCCCACACGGCACGGCACACAGGCCGAAGACAACCCCCCGGCTCCGCGCGGATTGGTCGCGTCGGTCCGTCGACCGAAAGCGTCAACAACGCTTGCGGCGAAGTCGGACTGGACAACGACCTCGATCATGTCGCTTGAAAGCGCACCACCGGCCTGGCCGCCCAGCATGACGCGCAAGGATACCAGTCCGTCGGCGTTGCAACTCGCCGTCAGCCAACCGTCTACGACGCCGGGAATGACGGGTACCCCGGGCGACGGCTCGTGTCCGGCGGACTCCGTCGCCGGGGCCGACTCCCGCCCGCTCGGCTGATCCCCGATGAGCACAGTGCGATGTGCTGGCACTTAGCGCCCGCCACTCGTCGGATCGATCACGCGGCGTACTTCAGAAACCTTGTCTGCGGGAAATCCGCCCCGTCGGGCGTGTTCTTTGACGGTTTCGCCGTCTGGTGCGACGTAGACGCAGTACAGCTTGTCGTCGACGACGTAGCTTTCCTGCCATTGCACGCCCGGCATGCCCTCGAGGACTTCATTTGACTTGGCGCTCACCGTCTGCACCTCTTCATCGGACCATTGCCCGGCGCCAGGCACGGTGCGCTCGATGACGAATTTCGGCATAAGAAGATCCTTACTTGTGTTGTCTTGTCGGCTGGTTGACTAGCGGCGGGTCCTGACGAGGTGTCAGTTGCCCGCCGGCGCCGCATGCACTACCACGCCCCGCTCCGCGCGCAGCTCATCCAATGATTGACCGTACCAGTCCATGGTGCGGCTGGTCATCAGCTTTTCGCTGAGATCCCGCTCAGCCGGCATGAACAGATTCGTGGGCATGATCGGCGGCTTGTAGCGTGACCGAAACTCGTCGTTGATACGCTCGAGTTCCTTGTAATCCATTCCGGCCGCAGCGGCGCGCTCCGCCACGCTGGCACAAACTTGCCTCGCGTCCTCGCCGGTCAGCGTCTGGGTGCGGAACTCGTGGTCAGACATTGCCTGCAGGCGCAGCACCGCCACTCGTTCTTCCAGACGTGCCTCTATCCAGAGGCTGTCCTGGTCTTCACGACCCCAGTAATCGGACCGCCACTTCATCAGAGCCGCCACCGCCTCGTCGAGATTTGACAGCGCGTCGGCACGGGCAGCCCACTCCGAGCGAAGAGCGCTGTTGCCGTAAGGCGAAGGCTCCAGCCGGAATTCGGCACCCACCGATTCCTGGGCGCGGGCACGGCGCCGCGAGGTTCGTTTTTCGTCAGCCATTGCTTTCCTCCATTTTGCTGGGCACGAAATCTTCGTGGTGGCGTAGATCGCGTGCCACCCCTGCGGCTTCGAGCATTCGGGTTGTTGCTTCGATCATTTTCGGCGGACCGCAGTAGTAGTACTCGAACTGCGAGCGGTCGGTTCCGGAAATGTATTTTTGAGCGATCTCGGTCGCCGTGCCGACTTCGCCGGTCCACGAATCGTCGGGGTTGATGACACCGGAAATCACCTCGAGGTTGGTCATCTGCTCGGTCAACGCTTTGAGTTCTTCCGCGCCGAACACATCCCCGGGGTTGGTGTTGCCGAAAATCAACACCGCGCGCTGGGCGGGTCGGTCCGTGGCGAGGTGGCGCAGCATGGCCAGGATCGGCGCCAATCCCGTGCCGCCGGCGATGAA
>JAFGRR010000592.1 GCA_016935035.1 Phycisphaerae bacterium
TCCCCGCCGCCGGCCGTCACCTGACCGGAGACACCGTAGCCGGCGGCCGCGCTCGCAGGGGCGCTGTTGATTGCGACAGCGAACCGCATCGCGGCCAGGCTCGGAAAGGCTCCCAAATCACCGGTCGCTATGTATGACGCGTGAACCAGATAGCTCGGCAGGCCGACGGGCGACACCGTCAGCATCGCATTGCTTGCGGGGTTCGCGCCGATTCCCACCCGCTGCAGGTCGCCGCCCACCTGCAACAGCGGCGTCGTTTCGCCTTGTCGACGCACGACCAGCGTATCGGCCCGCGTGTTTTCGATCAGGCGGGAGTAGCGGACAGCGTCGAGAGCGTCCCGCCGTCGAACAACGGCCACGCGACCTTCGGGCGGATTGACGATACTCGTGCAGCGTACAGGCATCAGTTGTCCCGGTAGCCGATTTCCACGCCCCACGCATTGGACGCCCCCGCCGGTGCCGTCCACCGCACCCGCACGCCGTCGTAGGGCTGAAAGCTCCACGGCGACGGGTCGGACAGTTCCTCAACGGTCCAGATCAGATTCAAATCCGCCCCCGGTCCGCAGCCTTCAGCGGTCACCAGTTGCGTGTCGAACTCTTCGCCGGCGACCGAGTCGAGGCTCAGGGTGACCGTCGCCGTACCCGAGCCGCCGACGAAATGGATCCGCACGAAGACGAGCTTGAACGGCCGGGCATTCGGCGGGCGGAACGTCCAATCCAGATCGCCATTGCCCTTGAACACGGCGGTAGCGGGGGTTGCAATCGCCATCGGTCAAGCCTCCTGCCCGAACACGATGTAATCGGAGATCGGGCTGGCCTCGGAGGTTGAAGGGTTGATCTCCGTCACGTTGTTAGCCACGCGGAACGGAACCACCTGAACCACCGCCTGCCCCTTGTCGACGGGCGGGCGGAGCGTCGCGAGTTTCGAGCCGGATCGGTCGGCCCCGAAAATAACGCGCTTGAACCGTACCGATCGGTCGCCCTTGGTTCCGGTGTACAAGACGACCAGGTCGACAACGGACTCATAGTCGCGAGGGGTCAGGCAGACCAGGTTTAGAACCTGCTCGGGGTCGGACAGCCACAGCATGCCGCCCGCCCGCACGTCCGAAGGCAGCGGCACCTGATTGCCGTAGCCGCCGGACGAACCCTCGTCGAGCGTGCGGCGAATGAAAAAACTGAAGGCCTGCACGTCCGACAGATAGACTTTCTGCAGCAAGGTCTCGTAGTAGGTGTCGTAAACCTCGTAGAACGCCCCGCGCGTGTGTCGGATCATCCCTTGAATCATCAGTTGGAACCCCGAGCGATGTTCACGCTGAAGGTGATCTGCGCATCAGCCGCCACGTTGCCGCCCTTGGCCGGCGAGGTATCGCACTGGATGCCCCACTTGGGATCTTCCCAGCCGGCGGTACCGTCGGGCTTGGTGTACGCTTCCAGCTTGTTCTGAACCTGCGCGATCTTGCTGAGGATTTCCACCATGGCGGCATCGACGCCGGGCACCGGCGAGACGATCTGAATCCGAACGGTCACGGTCCATTGTTTATTGGTTCCGCTGCGGCCGGTCACCTGCGCGCCCATCAGTTGCAAGCAGACGATGGGCTTGACGACCGCGTCATAGGGCGTTTCGCCTTCGGTCACGGAACGAATGACTTGCGTGCTGCCGGCGCCCAGGGTGCCTTGCAGCGTCTTCATGTGCGAAAGGAAATTCGCCCAGACGCTCATCAACTGGGTTGTCGATTCGGCCACGGTCCACCTCAGAACAAACGCCGGTAACCCAGGGCGATCCGCTGGACCTCCGGCAACAGGTCGGCGGCGGTTTTCAGGTAACTGGCTCCGCTCGGCATGATCGTCCCACGCGTCGCTTGGCTGATCATCCCCGGCGTCCGCCGGGTCATGTACTCGTGAACGGCCTGCAAGAGGTTGGCGTTGCGCAGGTCGTCGGGAACTGGAAACGCATTAGGAAACAGGGGCCGATGCTGCACCGCGAGCGACGGGCGGTAAGCAAGCGTGCTGTGTCGCGAACTCGCCACGTAGAGCTCTGAGTCCAAATCCTGTTGATCTACGCCCAGCGAGAGGCAAGTTGCCCCCGCAGACAGGCGAGCTGCCACCAGGTCAATGTCGTCGAAGACAAACACAACAGTAACTGCGTGGTATTCACCATCGGCAATCGCGGTGAAGGCAAGAAGATCATCGGCATCGCCGATTGCCGCGTAGATATCGGGACCGCTGCACACCTGCGGATCCTTGTCGATAGAAAGTAAACGAAGCATGGGCCCGACGGACGGGGGCAGCATGAACTTGGCATAAATCCTGAGGGTCACCGCGATCGGACGCCAAACGGGAAGCAGGTCATTGCCCATCGCGAACCTGAGAACGCCGCGCCGACGAGCTTCGGGAGGGGTTGCCGTAACAAACAGTCCTTCCTCTGTCTCACTGCGAAAGGTGCCGTCTTCGTCAACACAGAAATCGAGAACGTCAGTCAGGTTGGCGGTTCCGTTCTCCATCGCCGCTTCCCCGTCCGTCTTGTACCCCCCCGTGTACACCACCCGCACGCATCCGGGCGCCACTTTCGACCCCAGCCACCGCCCGCCAATCCGCCGCAACTGCCCGGTCTCGCCGTACTGACCGCCAGGGCCGGGGTCAACGACAAAATCAGTTCCCTCGACCAGTTCCTGATACGCACCAACCGTGTCGAAGTTCCGCGTCGCAGACTCGCGAACCGAATGAACCTTCGCGATCGGGTACGCGTCCAGCTGAATCACGGCGGCCCCGCCGGTGAAGTACTCCGCGCGGGCGTGGCAGCGGCGGAGAGGACGTCCGGCGGCCGATTCGATTGACCCGGCGGTCAGATCCAACAGCGAGGTCAGCAGAGCGTCATCGCTTGCGTCCGCCGCCGCGATGCCGATTCGTTGCTTGAGTTCCGCCAGCGTCGCGAATGCCCAGTTGTTCGCCATGATCGTACCCGCCGGTCAATGGAGGCCGGCGGGCGGTCAGTCCGTGACCTATCCCGCCGGCTCACCGCGCCGTCAGTTGCATTCGTAGTCGATGTAGTACATGCCGTCGGTACCGCCGGTCATGTCCGCGTTGTTGCTGGTAATCGTGATAACGATCTTGCCGCCCTTGCTGCCCTTGAGGTTCGCGGTCGTCCCGGTCAGGTTGTGGGCGGTGAGCGTGTCGTTGCTCAGGCCTTCTTCGTTCTCGCTGGCCGAGGCGAGGATCTGATTGCCTGCCAGGGTGACGCTGGCCGTCACGTTGCCGCCGGCCGAGGCCGGGGCGGTCGTGTACCGCCGCCGAATCGCGGTCACAATCGCGTTGCGCGGCAGGTGGGTCGTGTAGCTGATCGAACTGTTGGCCACTAGATTCGGCAGCCGGCACTCGATGCTGTTCTGTGCGAAGCCCAGCTTCTCGACCGCGCCGTTGTGGATGCACTCGGGCAGCGTGTCGGTGTCGGTCCGCATGTGGATCGACCCGTTGGCCTTGTTCGTTGTTACCATCACGCCCGCGCCGCCGGTGATATCCGGCGGCGTCGCCGCGTTGCCGACGCTCACTTTCCCGGTCGCTTTCAGGTCTCCGTCAATCAGGCTTGCCATAATCAACTCCCTTCGTCTTCACGGTCGATTCCAGGTACGCCACCACGCGATCCTGCGACCGAGACAGTTTCCGCATTTCGTCAACCGCTACATCCATCTTTTCGATCAGCCGACGGCCGGAATACACCAGCGGCGTGCCGTTCTCGTCGCACCGATTCACCGTCTCGCAGATGGCCTGAACCCGCGACTGGCACGCCGCACATGCCTTGTCACCGTTGCCGTCGGACGTCTTGCCGTTCTTGCTCCCGCCGCCGCGCTGCTTGACCGCCACCACCAGCGCCTTGCCGAGTTCGCCGACCACCTGGGCGACGGCCACGATGCCGCCGACGAGGATCAGGTCACCGCCGCCTGCGGCGGGCGAAGCGGTATCAGCCAAAACAACAAACTCCAGCATGGCAACCCTCTGGCGTGCCGCGTCACTACTGACGCAGGACCATAATGCTGACTCCTTCGCCGGCAACCTCGGCATCGACGTACAGGCTGGTCAAGTCGAGAAGGCCGCCTTCGTTCGACATGCCGGCGTTTATGCACATCATCGCACCGGGCCCCAACAGTGCCCCGTTCTCAGAGCCAGGAGTCGCAAGTACGTTGCTGGCGCCGATACAGACAGGCTTGGTGTTCGTGGGGAGAGCGGTAATCCAAGCCGCCACCACGTTCTTGAGCCCCATGTTGAGCATGGCCGGGCTACCGGGCGTTGTCACCGTTTTGCGTACGCTGTTGACGCGCAACCCCATTGCTGATCACTCCTTTTTCGTTATCGCCAGCCGGTCGCGGACGGTGAAGCACACGTCGTCGACCTACACAGTCTCAAAGCTCTGTGTCGCAAGTCCGGCCTTGTGGTACATCGCGGCGCACCGCGCACCGGGAGCGGCCGTCGGCACTTGCGTTATCCCTCGTTGGTTCACATCCTCGTTTCTGTTCGGTAGTGCCATGATGGCCGGCTTCTACCGGCGGCGTCCATCCATTCTTTCGTGCAAGCGCTTGCCAGTCGGACGCCTCCAGACAGATCAACTGGCGAGCCACTTTCTCCGACACGTTGATGCTGCCCGGCACGTACGACCGAGCGACCGGATCCCAGACACACCAACGGCCCGACCCATCGGGGTTCGGGACCATGATTCGCTGGGATCTGTTTGCTTCATGCTGCATAGCCCACCTCCGTCGAAAAAGAGGGTCCGGGGCGGGCCAGTGGGTGAGCCCGCCCCGGAAGGGTAAGGAGCCTATGTCGCGTCAGCCTGGAAGACCTGGTCGGTCGGGCCGACCGCAGGCCCGAACAAGACCGCGGTCAGGCCGTACAGAGCGCTGTTCGCCGAGATGGTGTCCACTGCCTTGACGTAGCGTTTGAGCGCGCTCAGGTCGAGGTAGGCCACCTGCGAACTGTTCGCCAGCGAGTTGGCCAACGAGACCTTGCGCGGGTTGATGTCGGCAACCGCCGGTGCGGGCACCGTCTCGAAGCCCGACACGGGGTTGTCGGAGTGCTGGATGTCGAGGCTGAGCGTCACGCCGGCCGTGAAAACGCCCAGGTCCGCGACGATGATCATTTCCTCGAAATCCTTGGTATCAACGGCGACGGCGGCGCCGTCGGTGGTGGTCGTGTAGTTGGCTGGCGGAGCCAGCTGCTGGACCTTCATTTTCCGATGGATCAAACGTCCCATTGTTCGTATCTCCTATGGCCCCTGCGGGGCCGAAAACTCGAAATCAAAACCCTCAGAAGCACCGTCGATCAGGTCGTCGACGTGCGGAGCCTGATCATCTGCGAACCATCCAGCGGACTGATGGCCACGCGGGCGGTCGAGCGGATCCACGTCTGGTCGGCGGCGAAGCCGGCCTCCTTGCTGTTGGCGATGGTCAGGCTGCGCCGTTCACCGAAGCCCATGCCGAGCCGCAGACTGCCGTACAGGATGAAATCCTTGGTGACCGCAGTCCCGCTCGGGAGGATGTCGACTTCGACCAACGGATCGCCGAGAATGCGCGTGCAGCGATTCCCGTTGACGTAGTCGGTCTCGAAGATGGGCCGGCCGTTGGTGTCCACCAGCGACCGCATGATTCCGGCGACGAATCGGTGGCAGTACCACTTCGCGTCTGGCCTGGCCTTGGTCGGAAGCAACGCCTGTGCGGCCACCAGGTCGTTGTACGCCAGGCTGCCGAAGGTGGTCTTGCCGGTGCTGGTGGCCAATGCCCCGGTCGGGTTACCCAGAATATGGGTCACGATGTTGGGTGCGTTGAACGCGCCGGTGACGCGGGCGTACGTCTTGGTGCCGTCGCCCAGGAACCCGTTCAGATCGCGGTGCTTGGCGTGGATCCA
>JAFGRR010000593.1 GCA_016935035.1 Phycisphaerae bacterium
AACTCGGGCTCCTCTTGAAGTGGATGAAACGGGCCGATCGCCACCATCGTGCGTTTACCGTCCGACGCCGGAATCGTCTGCTGCGGTGTCAGCCCTCTTGAGGCCACGGCGGCCTCGCTGCGAGCCTTGTCCTCCGGCCGAGGTCGTCCGTGCTCCTTCTTGAAGCCGCGGCGCAACGGGTAGACGCCGTCGGGCCAGTCATCCGATAGAATCAGCCGCTTCATGCGGGGATGCCCGGGGAAATTGACGCCGAGCAGGTCATGAATTTCGCGCTCGATGAACTCGGCCCCGGGCAACCACGGCGTGATCGACTCCATCGCGTCGGTCGTGCGCGGCACAAGGATCTTGAGCGTCGCGGTAAAGGCATCATCGTCAAAGCACATGTGATACAACAGTTCGGTGCCATCGCGTACATCGATGCCGGTGACGGTGGCGAGGCGTGCCTGATACTCATCGATCAGATCGCGCAGCAGCCGCGGCAAGCGCTCGATCGGAACATGGTAGAAGCCTTGCTGCGTCGAGCCGCTTTCGCGGACGGCGCCGGCACCGCGCAGCCGGGCCTCGAGATCATCGACCCACTTGCGGCCGACGGCGGCCGTTGTCTCGGGTGTCGTGGTCGTACTCATGTTCTGGCGACCTCCGCGAGCGGATGAGCAGCAGCAGCCGGCTTGCCACCGGCCAACTCCTCCAGCTTCTCCCAGACCTTGATTACCCCGAGAATCATCGCTTCCGGCTTGGGCGGACACCCGGGCACATAGGCGATGATCGCGTTGGGATCGACCGCGCGAATTGCCTCGTCAACGCAATGCCCCGCGTGGTATGCGTCGGCGAATACTCCTTGCGACAGCGCGCATGAGCCGACACACAGCACAACGCACGGCTTGGCCGTCGCGCGATACAACTCCTGCAAGCGCGGCTCGGCCTGGCGCGTGCAGATCCCCGACACAAGCAGCGCGTCGGCGTGCCGCGGGCTGCCGACCAACACGATCCCGAACCGCTCAACGTCGTACTGCGGCGTCAGCAACTCGACGATCTCGATATCACAGTTGTTGCACGCCCCCACGTTGACGTGGTAGACGAACAGTGATTTCTTAAGCGTCCATAGCTTCCAGCTCACAGCCAGGTCACCTCGTAGTGTTGTCCGATCATCGCCAAGGCCAGCGCGGCCAAGGCCACCGGCGTTACCAGGTACCAGAAAAACCACACCCCCTGGTCGATCCGCACGCGCGGATTCGTGTTGCGAATCAGCGTTATGACTACCAGCAACAGCACGAACTGGAGAACCGACACGATCACACGCCAGCCCGTCATGTGCACGCCACCCATGAACAGCGTTATCAGGAAGATCGGCAACGCCGCCAGCATCAGGGCCCGCGTGATGTAGATCACCGCCAACGGCGGCCCGGAGTACTCGGTGTACACGCCGGCCATCAGTTCGGTCTCGGCTTCGGCCTGATCGAACGGCACCAGCCCCAGCTTGGCCTGGACGCAGAAGATCGCCACGATCAGGGCAAGCACGCCGGAGATGCTGAGCGCGACGGCGTGTCCCGACTGTTGTGCCCCCACGATTTCGGCAATGCGAAAGCTGTTGCCTGTGTGGACAATCGCCACAAGCAGTGCGATCGTCAGCGGCAACTCGTAGCTGAGCAGCATCTTCATCTCGCGGCTGGCGCCGACGCTAGCGTGCGTGCTGCCCGAGGCTGCCGCGCCGAGCATTGTCGCCAGCGACGGAATCGTGAACAAATACAGCACGACGATCGCGTCGCCGACAAACCCGCTGCCCACCCACAGGTTCATCGCCCACAGCATTGTGGCCGCCAGGCATGCCCCCGAGAGCCCAACGACTGGAGCGGCGAGAAAACCGGTGCCGCGCGCCACCGCCGGCATTACCGTTTCCTTACCCATCAGCTTCAGGCAATCGACCGCCGGCTGATACCAGGGTGGCCCGACGCGCCATTGCAGCCGCGCCGTCACCTTGCGATCCACCCACTTGGCCGCCAGTCCCAGCACGATGGTCCCGATCGAACCAACGATCAGCGCCACGATCATTCCCAGCAGGCCCATTGCTTGCCCCTGTGACTAACGCCGTCGAATCGGATGTTGGCCTAGTGTCCGGCTTCCCAAAACTACAAGCCCCAGTTCCTCGGCCTCGCTCTCTTCAATGAAGCGCAGCGCCTCCGCCGGACAACTCGCGACGCAGCGTGGCGTCACCCCTTCATCGAGCAAGTCATGGCAGAGATCACACTTCGCGATCTCCCCGTCAAATGTATCGTCGGTCAGCACGCCGAACGGACATGCGCGTACGCACGAACCGCAGCCGCGGCATCGGAAGATCCGGCGATACACGGAGCCGGTGTGGTCCTTGGCCATGGCGTCGGCGGGACAGGCTGCAATACACGGTGCGTCAGCGCACTGGCGGCAAAAGGCCGGCAACATCGCGGCTCCAGTGCGCGCGAAGTGCACCGCCGGCAATTCGTGATGCCCGTAGTAGCACGCCGCCGCACAACTCCGGCACTCGATGCACGCGTCCACGTTGAGCGCGACGCGTGCCCGGACTTCCGTGCTTGTCTCAACCGCCGACATGGGCCGCCTCCCGCCGAATCGCCGCTACTCCACCTTTCTGAACGCGCACGTATATGGCGCCCGCCTGGGCGGCCTCCTCGGCGGTACCGTAGCGGCCGGCGGCCAGCTTGCGAACCGCCGGACTCGTGCCGTTGACCACCACCCAGCCGACGGGCCGCCCGCTCTTGATGACGTTCTCGCTGTAGCAACCGCCAAAATCCGGCCTGTCGTACGCCACTACGACCTGCACGTCGGCCGCGCCGCGTTCGTTCATGATGCTGGCCGTCTGGCCATCCACGAGTTCGAGCACACGGGCCTCTTGCGGCGACAGCCATAGCTCGGGGAGATTGCCAAGCTGCTGCACCCAGCGCGCCTGACGCGTCATCTGGCCATCCGCGTACTGAGTCGAATCGGCAACCAGCGCCGCGGGCCAGCCTTCCGGCGCCGCAACAGGCGGCGGCACCGGTGGACCGACGTCACGCGGCGCCCCCACCGCCACATCCGCGCCACTGATCGACACGTCCGTCAGTGTGGGTGCCGAGAACACCGCCGGCGTCAGCGCGGCTGATAGCTGCGACAGCAACTCGCGCACCGTCGGCACACCCGATGGCGGCGGCAACAACGCCTCAAGCCGCGACACGGAACCATCCACGAGCACGTACGTGCCACCGGCCTCTACATTCATCGCCAGCGGAAGCAACTGGTGCACCCAGTCCGCGTCGGTGGGTGGAAACGCAGCGGCCATCACGACATGCGCGGCACGCCGCACCGCCGGCTCCCACAGTGAACGTGGATACGCGCTGCTCGGATCCCAACCGATGACCATGAGCACATCGGTCTCGGCAACGCGTCCTTCCTCGGCCGCGGAGACCCAGTCGCGAATGCCGTGCCGGCGCATGTAACGTGCCATGGCCACCGTGTTGGCCGAACCGGTCAGGACACTGGCCATGCCCCCACGCGCCTTAGCCCACGACGCCGCAGTGAACGAGACAGCCCGCCAGCGCTCCATGCCACCAGCCTGTGGCGCGATTATGGCGGCTGGACGTTTGGCCGCGCGCAGTGCGGTGGCGGCACGCCGACACGCAACACTGTCAACACCACTGTGAACGATAATGGAACCAAGGTCAGATTCGGCCGGCCCGCTGATCGATGCCGCGTCAAAACCCGCGTCAGCCAGCAGCGATACCAGCACCCAGTATTCGTAGCCGGGACGACAGACGATGTGGTGCGGCGTGAAACCGCTGAGTAACCCCGCGCTGCTGTCGATCACTACGAGCGGGGTCTTGGCCCGTTCGGCACCCCAACGCATCAGGTGACGCGCCACCGGGGGATGTGTAACCAATGGATTGCCGACCACCAGCAGCGTATCCGCGCCGTCCCATGACGCGGGTGACGCCTGCGCCACGCCCGCCGCGTCGAAACCGTCGGCCGCGCCAAGCTCCTGCGAAGGCAGATGCACGAGAAGCTGCGTGCGATTCGGCCGCTGCTCACACAACGCGCGTGCCGCGGCCAGATCCTCGACGGCGACGTTGCCGTCCAGCCAGATCGACAGACGCGCGTCGGCGGTATCGGCTATGAGCGACGCCAGTTGGTCAATCGCGGCGGTCATGCCGCCGACCGCACTCGGCCGATAGACACGCGCAGCGTGGTGCAGCAGATCGCACAACATGTGGCCGCGGGCACACAGCTTCCCGGTACCCTGGCCGTTGCCACCGACGTGCGTGCGCCAGCGTTGCGGTCCAAACGGCCCGATGCACAGCGCACATCCGAGGTTGCAGAACAGGCAATGTCCGCTGTGCAAGGTCCCTGCCGGTTCAAAAGACATTGGCGAAATCCTTGATCTTCGCGTAGCTGATATCGGGGCCGTCACGACACAGGTAGTACGGACCGATGTTGCAGCGCCCGCACTTGCCGATGCCGCAACTCATCCGTCGGTTCATCGAGAGTATGATCTGCTCGGGCTTAAGCCCGCGTTCGAGCAGAGTTTGCGTGACGAACTTGAGCATGATCTCGGGCCCGCACGAAACAGCCATCACGTCCTCGATCGGCACGTCGATCTCATTCAGCAGTGTCGTGACGACGCCGACCTTGCCCGACCAGCCCGGCTCGGCCACGTCGATCGTGCATTGCACATCGACCTTCGCGTGGCGTGCCCACTCTTCGTAGGCGTTGCGATAGAGGATTTCGCGGCTCTCTCGCGCGCCGTATTTGATGCGCATGCTGCGAACACGGTCGAGTTGGCCCAAGAGCGTGAAGATCAGCGACCGCAGCGGCGCCAGACCACAGCCACCGCCCACCACGAACACGTGCTTGTCCGCAAGTTCATCTACCGGGTAGCCCTGGCCGAACGGCCCGCGCAGACCGAGTTCGGCGCCGGGCTTCATCGCGTGCAACACTTCGGTCACGCGCCCCGTGCGAATCACCGTGAACTCGAGCCGCTCCGGCTCGGACGGATTGCTCGATGGCGTGAAGGGCGACTCGCCGACCCCCGGCACCCCGACCTGTGCGAACTGCCCGGCCCTGAACGCGAACGGGCGCGGCGGCTCGATGACGAAGGTCTTGATCGTCGGCGTTTCCTCAATAACGTCGACCAGCTTGCAGAGCATCGGTTGATACGGATTGTCCACGATCACGCCGACACCTCCCGCACCACGCGCCGAATGTCTATCTGTCCCGGGCATGCCTCGGTGCAACGCCCACAACCGACGCACCCGAGCAGCTCCCACTGCTGCGGCGACCACACGTATTTGTGCAAGTAACGGTTCGCAAAACGCGTCCGGAAACGCGAACGCGGGTTGGGCTTCATGCCCGGCGCGCCGGCCATGCGCGAATACCCGCTCCACATACAGCTATCCCACGCGCGCAGACGCTCGAGAACACCCGGAGCCGCGCCGCGGTCTATCAGGAAAAAACAGTGACACGTCGGGCAAATCTGCGTGCACGCGCCACACTCCACACAGCCACGGCCCACACGATCCCAGACGTCGCCATCCTCGGCAGCCCCCAGCGCCTCGCTGGGCCGATGGGCTGGCCGCAGACCGGCATTGTTCGTGTTCAATCGCTTCACCGCACCGGCACGGACCCGGTCGCGCTCGCCCAGTTGCGCCTCGCTCGCCGGCGAGAGTGCATCCTGTGCTTCGGTCACCAGCGCGTGTCCGGCTTCCGAGCCGGCTTCGACCACGTAGCCGCCGTTGATCGGCGTCAGATTCACGTCGAAGCCACTGGACGCGTACGGCATCCCGTCAACCAGATTGCAGAAGCACGTATCATGCGGTTCGACACAATCAACGGAGACAACCACCTGCGCGGCGCGGTGCTCGTGATAGAAAGGGTCCTCAGTCGGTGGATTGCCGAAAACACGATCGAGGTATTGCAGCGCGCGCAGCTCGCATGGGCGTGCCCCCACCACCAACGTCGCCGAGACAGTGCCGACGGCTGTTGCTGTGGCCGTCTCGGCCTGAGATGAATAGCTCGCCACCAGTTCCTTGGGTGGAAAGCAAAACGATTTGATCGGCATCGGGGCGCGCGGTGAACGCAATTCCATTGCGGAGCAAACGCCATCAGTCGCCGGCGCATATTGCACGCCGCCCGGCGTACGAATCGGCACCCAACGATGAGCGAATTCTCCCGCGCTGACAACGCGCGCAAGCCCACTTTCTGACGCGAACCAGACGGACACGTGTCACCTCGCGGCGCTATGGCCGTTCATCACCGAGTCACGTGACTCGGATCAGCCTATGGACACCTGTGACCGTCCCCAGTGCTTGATTTGCTACAGCTACAGTAGTGCTTAACACATAACTTCCCGGTGGGGACAGCCGCGCTCGCACAACTAAGCTCTATTAGAAAGACTAGGCCCTTACGACTTTAGCATACGACACGCGCCACGCATTTGCAAGCGATCGCCGAAGTGTTTTCCGCTTTGTGGAAGTGGGCCCGCCCGCAGTCTCTACAGCATCCGATCAACGCACGCCAAAAACTTCGCTACCTCGATCGGCTTCGTGAAATACGCGTCCGGCGTGATCAGCGGCACGTCGCCAGACATCGGAAACAGGTTCGCCGGATCATCCTGGACCGACGAGACCATGATGATCGGCGTGTCCGCCGTGCCGGCCTGTTCGTGCAGCGCGTGCACGACCGTGTATCCCTCAACCGGACTCTCCATCATGATGTCGAGCACGATCAGATCCGGATCAAACTCGCGCGCCACGTCGATGCCGTCATGCCCCGACACCGCCTCACGCACAGTGTAGCCGCGACTCTCCAACAACAGTCGCGTGACGTCGCGAAACTCGGCATCGTCATCGATGATCAGGATCTTCGCTTCGTTTGGCACGGCTTCCACTCCCGAGTTGACCGACACCGTCAGGTCCGATGTCTGACCACGAATTGATGCGCCGCCAACCCGCCGCCGCACTGGCCAATGTCAGCCCGCGGCCGGCGCCGAGTAGCATCACAACTCCGGTATAGGCCCCACTCTGAAGGCTGTCAATCACGCTCCGGCAGGCGACCGGCGTCTCGCCTCCGGTACCTTCCGATTGTACCGCATTGGTCCGGTATTCGCCGGCCTGCCGGTCGCGGCGACAATGCGGCCGACCCCCAGACAACGCGTGAGGCGCCGCGCCCGCATGCGTCGCATATTAGTCTGTCACCGGTCCGTGCCACGGCTTGGCCCGGGGGCATGCACAGTCGGGCGGCGCGACTTGCCGCCGTCGAAGGTGACAAACGTGGTGTGAGCCTATACCGATCCCGGCTTCCGCCGGGTTTACGCCGGCCCCGTCCCGCTCGGGAGCGGGCCGGCAACCAGTCAACAGGAGCAAGTGACATGAACACGCAGCGATCAACGGCCGCCCGCCTGCTTCTCGGTGTGCTGCTGGCATCACTGGCCTTGGCGCCGGCCACGGCCGATACGTCAGACTTCACGCTGGCCAAGTCCGTGCCCAACGACGTCTTCCTGTGCGTCGCCGGCCGCCACAATCCCGAGCGTGAGTTCCTCGATAAGTACACGGCCGAAATCTTCGACGCCATCGTCAAAGCTGGCATCGTGGACGACGCCCTCGGCATTCTCGGCCTGGTGCTCGACAGCGACGACATGGCGGAAGTCGAACGAGTGAGGGAGCGTTTCACCGGGCTGACCGGGGCGGTCGACTGGAATGATCTCCTCTCGCGCGAGATGGTCTTCGCCGAGCGTTTTGACTGGGATACGCAACCGCTGCGCGGCAACATCTACGCCGGCCCGCCGGCCATTCTCGTCATGTTCCGCTGCGATCCACAGCGGGCACCGGAGCACTATCGCGGCTTGTCGGAGTTGCTGGAGGCTGGAGTAAATGAAATCAACAAGCTGGCGGGCAAGGATGTCCTGAAAGTCGAGCACAGCCAGAAACTCGGTGCCGAGCTTGCCGGTGTGCGCATCTTCGAGCGGCCGTCGCTGCCGCCGGAGATCGACGTGCAGATGACCGACAGCGGCGCCGAGGAACTCGCCAAGCTCAGCGCCAACAATGTGGGGCGCAAGATCGCGATCATCTTCGACGGCAAGCTGCTGTCCGCGCCGACGATCCGAGCCCGCATCGGCAGCGGCCACGCCATGATCACCGGCAGCTTCTCCGCCGAGCTGGC
>JAFGRR010000594.1 GCA_016935035.1 Phycisphaerae bacterium
AGTAGCCCTCTGTGTAGTTCGGCACCGTGAAGATCGCGTGCTGCATGATGCCGGTGTCGTCCGTCAGCCGCCTCAGGTGATCCACCTTCAGCATCGGCAGGTCATGGGCGCGTTGCGACAGACCGCCGCCGACATAGGCCGCCCGCGGCTGGCGCGAGCGTTCCTCGCGTGCCCGAATGAACGCCCGCATGTAGCGCCGCGCCGTCGTCGACCAGGTCATCGCCCGGCCGTAGACATACGCGCGCTTGCGCATCGCGTTACGCTGCTGTGAGTTTTCGAGCAGTTCCAACGTCGTGCTGGCAATTGCGTCCGAGTCCTTGAAGGGAACCAGCACTCCTCGGCCGTCCGCCAACAGCTCCTCAGCGTACCAGTATGGCGTCGAGATGACGGCCTTGCCCGCCCCGGCCGCGTACGCCAACGTGCCCGACGTGATCTGCGCCTGGTTCAGGTATGGTGTGATGTAGATGTCCGCCGCCCCAATGTACTCAAGCAGGTGCTCCAGTTCGACGAACTGGTTGACGAACTGCACACGCTCGGCAACGCCCAGCTCGCGGGCCAGATGTTCCAGGCCCTCGCGATATCGCTCACCCTCGTGCCGCACCAGGTGCGGGTGCGTCGCGCCCAGGCAGATAAACGTCGTGTTCGGATACCGCTCCACGATCCGTGGCATCGCCTTGATGATTTGCTCGACACCCTTGTTCGGCGACAGCAGGCCGAACGTCAGAATCACGTTCTGGCCCTCGACGCCGAAGTTGTCCTTGTAGAACGCCGGATCGACGAATGGCACATCCGGAATACCGTGGTGAATCATGTCGATCTTGGCGGCGGGGACGTTGTAGATCTCTTCGAGGAACTGGCGTCCGCGATGGCTCATCACAACCAGGCGGTCGCAGAGCTGCCCCACCTCTTCGAGCACGCTGCGTTGGTGTTCGTCGGGGTCCTTCAGGACCGTGTGCAGCGTGGCCACGACCGGCATGCGCAGCTCACGCAGGAGCGTCAGGATGTGGCTGCCGGCCTCGCCGCCAAAAATCCCGTACTCGTGTTGCAGACACACGAGATCGACACTGTTGAGGTTTAGAAAGTCGGCTGCCCGCCGATACGACGTCACGTCGTCCTGCGCCATCTCAAAGCGCACACGCGCCGGATAGGCGTAGCCCTCCTGCCGGTCGTTGACCGGCAGCGCCAGAACAGTGAGGTCTTCGTATTCGTTGACCAGCGCGTCGCACAGGTCGGTGGTGAATGTCGCGATGCCGCACTGGCGCGGCAGGTAGTTGCCAATGACCCCGATCCGCTTCACGCTCGGGCCGCGACCCTTGCTCGCCGTCGTCGGAATGTCGCTTTCAACTAGGATAGTGCTGGTCTCCATACCATGTACTCCCGCCCGACTAGATCCAGGATAGAACCGCGCCGGCGCTGCCCGAACATGTCGGCCACGCCGTGCGCGTTTTGGTGGCAACCGTGACTCGCCCACCCGGCGACCGTTCTCCCGGCACCGGAACTGGACAATTGCGTGGCCCTCGGAAGCAACCGGGTCGGCCACCTTGGTCTGTCATTATCTTGATCATAAGCAACCCACGTCCCGGCGGCAACCCGCGCTCTTCCGCGCACGCCGCGCCGCGCACGCCGCGAGAACCCACGGCGCGTGGCTTTCCGTGCTTATTCTATCGGCCGTAAGCCCCCCAGGACTTCACCGCGCACGGTCTACCGCCGTCGCGTGCCCGCTCGATACAAGCCTCCAACTCGCCATTCGCCACTTCCCCTACCGCCGATCCTCGGCAACCGGGAATGCCCGCTCCATCGTTTCCAGGAACTGCCAGCGCTGCTCGATCTGCGCCCGCACGATGTCCAGATCGACATCCACGCCGCGGTACCGCCGCTGCCGCTGCGTGAATTCCTCGACCGGCGTGCCATCGCGCCGCACGTTGATGCGATAGTGCGTGCCGCCGAAGACCTCGTACACGGGGAACAGCCCGCTGCGGACGGCGTAGTCAACGAGTTCGACGCTCTGCGTCGGCTCGCTCTTCCATCCCGTCGGACAGGGCGAGAGCATCAACAGAAAGCGGAAACCACGCGTACGCCGAGCCGTCGCCAACTTCCGCATGAAGTCGTCACGATGCGCGAGCGACAGCGTGGCGGCGTACGGCACGCGATGCGCCGCCATGATGGACATGATGTCCTTCTTGGTCTCCACCTTGCCGAACGGCGTGGTGGTCGTGCGGACGCCGGCGGGCGTCGCGCTGCTGCGCTGGCCCCCGGTGTTACCGTAAATCTCGTTGTCGTAGCAAAAGAAGATGATATTCTCGTTTCGTTCGGCGGCAGCGGAAATGGTCGCCAAGCCGATGTCGTAGGTACCGCCGTCGCCGGCCCAACACACCACCGGATGATCGTCGCCATTCAACTCCTGCACGACACTTACGCCGGTGCCAACCGCGGCGGCGGCGGCAAACGTAGCGGCCACCGTCGGAACGCCGTAGGCCGTCGTCGGGAACTTGCCGGCGGTGACGATGCCGCAGCAGGCGGGAATCACCATGACCGGGCGGTTTTCGCCAAGGGCCTCATCAAGCCATTGCAGCCCGAGGGACATGCCGCAGCCGGCACAATTCGTGCTGCCGGGCCGCAACAAACAGTCGTGTTCGGGCTTGTGCGCGGTTTCCGCCACGGTGCTCATGCCGCCACCTCTTTCCAGATCGGCGCCACGGCGCGTTTGCGCGTGACGAGGTCGTCGATGATTTCGTTGATGATGGCGGGCGTGACGTCGCCGCCGCCCAGCCCCACGAGATAGTCCTGCACAAGCACGTCGGAGTGGCCTTGCAGGGCGCTGGTGATCTCGCGCCAGAAGACGCCGCCCGAACCGGGCGAGATGTTACGGTCGAGGATTCCGACGCGTTTGGCGGGTCCGATCGCGGCCCGTAGTTCGTCCTCGATCAGCGGCCGGAACATGCGCGTCTCGATCATGCCGATCTTCTCGCCGCGCTTGCGCCGCTCGCGAATCACGTTCTTCAGCGTGCGTGACATCGTGTTGCAGGCGATGAGGACGGTCTCGGCGTCCTCGGTGAAATCCGCCGCCATCGCGCCGCGCGGACGACGACCGAAGACCGGCTCGAATTCCTCTATTGCCTCGCGCAGCACCTCGGGCACGCGGTCCATCGCGTCGATCATGCCCTTGCGATGGTGCTCGGTCTCGTGCGGGAAGGTCATGCCGCCGACCGTGACCGGATGCTCATGCCGCAGACGATGAGGCAGATCGAGATTCGGCAGATAGCGCTCCACCTGCTCCAACTCGGGCAGCTCCACCACGCCGCTGGTGTGCGACACCAGGAACCCGTCCATCGACACCAGCACCGGCAGCAGAACGCGATGATCCTCGGCAATGCGAAACGCCAGCAGAATCGCGTCGACCAGGTCCTGGTGCGCGGCGGCGTAGAGCTGAATCCACCCCGTGTCACGCAACATCAGGCTGTCGCTCTGGTCGGTCCAGATGTTCCAAGGCGGGCCCAGCGTGCGGTTGACCGCGATCATCACGATCGGCAGGCGATAAAACCCCGCCATGTAGACGTTTTCAACCATGTAGGCCAGACCATTCGACGAGCTGGCCGTGAACGCCCGGGCACCGGCCAGCGAGGCGCCGATGCACACCGCCATCGCGCTGTGCTCCGACTCCACCGCGACCATCCGCCCCTTGCTGAACTTGTACGCCGCCACCGTTTCGATAATCTCGGTCTGCGGCGTGATCGGGTACGCGCCGACGGCGCAGCCCATCGCCTCGCGATTGGACTCGCCCGCAAGCGACAGCGTGTAGCCCGCGGCGTAGTTGCCGGTCACCAGTGCACGCGCCACGATCGCCTCCTTCTATAGATCCTTCATGAAGATCACGCCGCGCGGACACTGCGACGAGCACACTCCACATCCCTTGCAGTAGTCATAATCGAACCGGTACTGCCCAACGCCGTCGCGCACCAGCACACCCTCCGGGCAATACGACACGCACCGGTCGCACTGGTTGCACACACCGCAACTAAAGCAGCGATTTGCCTCGACAAGTGCCGGCCGGTGACCCGGATCATCGACCAGCCCGAGGCGCACCTCGGCGAAACTGCGGCGACGCAGTTCCGGCGGCATCTCGACACCTTCCTCGCGCGGCACGCGCGAGAAGACGTGCATCGAGATTTCCTCGGGCGCCGCGAGAGGCTTGGCCGGCGGCGGAAACAGGTCTTCGCCGGTCAGCGTGCGGTGGATGTGCCACGCCGCCCGCTTGCCATTGCCGACCGCGGCCGTCACCGTCCCCTCATTGGTCGCAAAGTCACCGCCCGCCAACACCGGGCTGCCGCTCAGACCCAGCAATACGCTGCCGTCTTCGCTGTGCATCTCGGCCCCCTCGGGCAGAATCGAAAGGTCATGCGACTGGCCCAGCGCCAGAATCACCCGGTCGCACGGCAGATCAAACTGCGCGTCCGGACCAGTGTCCGGCACGGGCCGCGCACGCCCCGATTCGTCCGGCTCGCCCAGCTTCATGCGCTGGCAGACCAGCAGCGGCTTGCTGCCGTTGCGCCGCACTTCGAGCGGCAGAACCAACTCGTGCAACTGAATGCCCTCGGCCAGGGCCTCGTCGATTTCCTCGGCGATGGCGGGCATTTCCTTGCGCGTACGACGATAGACGACACGGACGCTGGCGGCGCCGACGCGCCGCGCCGAGCGGGCCGCGTCCATGGCCGTGTTACCCCCCCCCACGACAACGACGTCCAGGCCGCGCAGGGCGCGCTCGCCGCGTCGCACATGATCCAGGAAGTCGATGCCCTGCTCGACAAACTCGGGTTCGAGATTGCCGAGATTAAGGGCGCGTAGCTCCTGAAGGCCGGTAGCCACAAATGTTGCCGCGAACTCGTTGGTCAGCCCGAGCAGCCGCTGGCGATCGACCCGCGCCCCGGTTCGCACCGTCACGCCGTGCCGCAGGATGAAGCTGATCTCGCGATCGAGGATTTCGCGTGGCAGTCGATACGCCGGTATGCCGGTCCGCATCACGCCGCCCAACTCGCCGCCCGCCTCGAAGAGCGTGACCGGGTATCCCAGCCGGGCCAGGTGATATGTCGCGGCCAGCCCGGCCGGCCCTGATCCCACCACCGCGATCGGCTGCTTGCGGTGCGGCTTGGTCGGCAGCGGCAGCTTGCCGTGGTCGGCGGTGTAACGCTCCAACTCGCGGACGTTGATGCCCGCGTCGTACTCGTTGCGATTGCACGCGTCCATGCACGGGGCCGGGCAGACGCGCCCGCACGTACCCGGAAACGGCGTCGTCTTCAGCAGGATCGCGAGCGCCTCATCCACCTTGTCCTTCGCCAGCGCCTGGATAAAACCCTGCACGTCGTTGCCCGCCGGACAGCTATGGTTACACGGCGGCTCCAGTTCGTGCCGATCAGGCACGCGTGACGCCCATGAGCCAGTGTGAATCGTAGGCTCGTCACCGACGAGCCGCTCGTCCAGCAGGCTCAGGACGCGTTCGTCGCCCTCGCCGGCCACCGGCACAATCGGCTGGCCCGGCAGTTCGACCATTCGGACCTGGTCGAAGGCGGTCTTCGCGGCGGGCACGTTCCCGCCGCCGAACTTCATCTCCTCCAGCGCCGCTTCGATATCGGTGACCTCGAGGCCGTACACGCGTGCTACGGCTCCGAGCAGCGTGGTATTGACGATCGGGACGGTCTTGGTTCCCAGGCCGTTTTCGACCGCGATCCGCGTGGCGTCGATCGTGGCCACGCGCCGGCCGCGAAACACCTCGGCGTACGCCTCGGGGGCCTCGGATGTGTTCAGGATCACCCAGCCATCGGTCCTGAGGCCAGCCAACATGTGCGGGCCGATGAGCGTGCGGTCGAGCACGATGATGTGCTTCGGCGCGCGCACCTGGTTGTGAACCGTGATTTCCTCATCGCTGATGCGCACGTAGGCCTGAATCGGGGCACCCGAGCGTTCCGCCGCGTACACGCCGAAGGCCTGCACATACTTGCCGCGCAGGAAATAAGTCGTGGCAACCAATTTCGCTAGAGTGACTCCGCCCTGGCCACCACGTCCGAAGAGGGTGATCTCGGTCATGCCGCTTCCTTTTGCTCCGGTGCTGGGCACAATTCGGCGCGGCGTTCCAGGTCACCGCGAGGCCCAGGCGGTTCGAGAAGACATGCCCTGGGAACGTCTGACACGGGCAAATCGCGTTCCGTCATAGCTGGGGCGGTCGGATTCGCGTTTATCCTTTTCCCACAATGGTTTATGTTGCAATCGCGGATGGCCGAGTGCGCCATCTGCGGCCGGTTTGGGGAAATCACGTCAGGGATTGCGGAAAGCCGCGCTCCCATGCGCTCACATCGAAAACTGAATCTTGATCCGGCCCTTCTGCCATTCCTTGACGAGCAGCCGCAACTCTTCCGCCGTTTCAGCCATCCGCCTTGAGGTTAACACCAGCGATTCGTACAGCCGATCGTCACGGAGCAGTTTGCCAACGGTGCCTTCGCCATTGGCGGCGGCCTCGGTGATGGCAGTCAGGTGCCGGAGCGCAAGCCCGGCCTGCTCCAAATCGGCAATGGTCTGCTGGGAAACCGCGTTGATCTGGGAATCCACATTGACGAGCGATTCGGACATCTTGATCGCGACGCCGTCGGCGTTCTTCACCATGCCCTGGAAATCCGCCGTCGCCGTCCGCAGTTCGGCGGCAAGCTGCTTGCCATCCTCCGACATCGCGTGAAGGTTTTCGATCGTGGCCAGAATCTGGCCTTGCTTGTCTGGATCCCCGATAATCGTGTTGAAGTGTTTCAGCATGGCGTCAAGCCGGACTGAAGCACTGGCGAGATTCCCCGCCGGGCCACCCGGAGTGTCGACCGCCGCTGGATCCTGCGGCGTCAGCATCACGTGCAGGTCATCAAGCACCGGCTGCAACTTCACGGCGGCGCCCTGGATCTGTGACGTCGTGTCAAAAAAGGCGTCCATTATCTCCTTGGGGAACAGCGTGCTGGCCGCATTGATGATCTGGCCCTTCTCCACGATCGAACCGCCGTCCGGGAGCATCGCCGTCGATGTCCCAGGATGAATCTCGATCGGCGGCCGCCCGCCGCCTATGAATCCGGCTTCGACAGTAGTTGCCGTGCTGTCGTCAGGAATCTGGTACATTGACTCGATCGCCACGACGACTTTGACGCCGCTGCTCAGCACGCTGGGATTGACGAACTCGACGTGCTGGACGTGACCGATCGCCTTGCCGTGAGCTGTCACGAGCGTCCCCGCGCGAATGCCTGCCACCGAGTCGAATTGCAGGTTCAGCTCGTACGTGTTGCCGCGGTAGAACATGCGGGGCTGATAGCCGAACATCACCACCAGCGCCACCAGTGCCGCCAGCCCACAGAGCACGAACCCCCCCACCATGATGTTGCGTCGTGTGTCTTCCATCAAAGATCTCCTGGTCGCCGAACCGTGGGGCCGATATTTCGCCTGGACACACCCGGCTCCCCGCGGGCGCGTTGTCTACCTGTCCCGCAATGACTACACTACCGGCTGTGTCGCTTGGAGTTGCACGAAGGAGACTACTGTGCCGCCAAACCTCGATGGAAAAAGAATCCTCGTCGTGGATGACGACCCAGACCTCGTCACCGCGATCACCACCAGTCTGGCCGAAACCGGTGCAACTGTCGAGCAGGCCAACGACGGGAATCGCGCGCTGGAGATGGCCGAGGCATCGCATCCCGACTTGGTCGTCCTTGACATCATGCTGCCGCAGAAGAGCGGCTTTCTGGTGCTCGAAGGCCTCAAGCAGATGGGCGATCAGCGACCCCGCGTCGTCATGATCACCGGCAACCAGGGCCGCCGACATCGGCAGTACGCCGAGGCCCTCGGCGTCGATGAGTATCTCAACAAGCCTTTCCGCATGGAGCGGCTTTTGGAAGTCACGCAGAAGCTGCTGGCGGACTGAGATACCCCCGCGCGAACCGGCCGTCTGGCTCGATTCCCACCGGTACAAGATCAAGACGGCGCTGCATGCCGCTGTCGCGGACGGGTCTGGCCCCGTGCCCGCCGGTGGCACGTGGCGGAGGCCTCCACGCCGCCAATTCGACAGCCCGGAGATGAGGCGGGACGAACCTGCCGCGGGTCGCGAACGCGGGTGGACCACCGGTCATTTGCCAAAACTGACGCGCCGCGGGCGTTGACGTCCCGCGGCGGGGCCGTGAATATACCGAGACCCTTTTTTCCGCGGAGCCGGGGCGTCTGGAGCCGGTGGCGCGCGGCGTGAGCTGGTGCGCGGCACGCACGGGGCAACGAACCGCTTTTTGTTCTTGGAGGAGATATTCTCATGTGGCAGATCTGCTTGATCGCTTTGCTCATGCAACAACCGGGCACGGTCGGTCCGACACCCGATACGGCCGAAGTCCCCAAGGCCCAAAAGACTTACGACACGGGTGAGAACCGCGTGGAGTTGCTCGTGCTCTACGAGCAACGCTTCAACTTCATCGAGGACTTCGTGCCCCAGCCACCCAAGTCAGAGCTGCTGCTGCGTGTGCGACTCGCGGGCAAGGACATCCCCCAGCTCGTGCGCTGCGGCAACGTCGTGTTTGATGAGGCCGTGGACAGCGCCGGCCAGGCGCTGGCCGAGCCCGACCAGTACACCGACGAGTTCAAGGACGCCATGCGCCAGATTCCCGCCCCGCCGACGGCCCTGGCCAAGAACGGCTGGCAACTGTCCGCCTCACTCAAGCCGGCCACTCGCACCGCCGAGACCGTCAAGACAATGAGCGGCAGCATTCGCTGCATCTTCGCTTCCGAGACGGAAGAGATCATCGTCGTCGATCCGCGGCAGTACACCGACAAGGCAGTTGAAGACGCGCGGCTCACCGAACTTGGCATCACCGTCAGCATCCCGCCGACCGAGGGAGCCGCCGACAACCCCGCGACGCAGAGCGAAATCCGCGTCAAGGTCACCGGCGAAACCGAGAAGATCAAGACCATCGGGTTCTGCGATGCGTGGCTGCGCCCGATTCGCACGCGCCCGCCGGAAGAGCAGCGCACCGAGGACGGCGGCAAGCTGTTCATCTACCAGACGGGCGGCATGCCGATCGACGATTCGACGCAGATGATCGTAACCGTGTTCCCGACACTGCGCGACGAGCAGATCAAGTTCGAGTTCAAAGACGTCAAGCTGCCCTAGTCTCGGCGTCGAGTAAGCCGAGCGTCCGCGCGGGTTCGAGCTTGTTACGGGTCAAAACTGGAATGCCGCGGCGCAGGGGCGCCGCGGCATTCTTGCTGGATGGCGCGACACCATGCCAGTCACACAGACCGCCGACGACGCGCCTTTCGATTCGCAGCCGGCACCCTCGTTGCGCCGCAACATGGCCTACGCCGCCGCCGGCAACACCTTCTACAATGGCTGCCGGGTCCTGGCGGCAATCCTGATCGCCAAGTACGGTTCGGCCAGGATTCTCGGGACGTTCTCCGCCAGCCTGGCGTGGTCGGCCCCCGTTGTCACTTTCATGATGTTGCAGTTGCGCGGCGCGTACGTCGCCGACCCCATGCGCGACTTCACATTCGGTGTATATCACCGGCTGCGCCAGGTCGGCATGCTCGCCAGCGCCGCCGTACTGCTGGGCCTGCTGGTCTGGCGCGCGACATCCGACCCGGCCCTGATCTTCACGCTCATGTTCGCGGCCGTCTGCCTCGGCAAGATCGTCTGGGGGCTGGGCGAGATTCACTGGGGCGTCTTTCAGGAGCGCGAGCGACTAGACCTGCTGGCCTGGACCCATGTGCTGCGCGGCCTGGCCATGCTGATACCGTTCGCCATCCTGCTGCCCCTGTACCATCACTTGATCGCCGCCGGCAGCATGTCGCCGGCTCGCCTCCCCGAGGCGACTGTGGTCGCCATCTTCGTGACAGCCGCCGGCTGGATCGTAATCGCGCAACTCTTCGATCAACCGCGCGCCAGCGCCATCGGCCAGCTCGACAACTCCTGGGATTGGCCGGCGGTCGGCCGCCTGGCACGCCAGACCGCGCCGCTGGGCGTGGTCGTGCTAATGATCGCCATCTGCGAGCAACTGCCGCAGATGGTCATCGACGGCCTCGGCCCCGACGCCAAGGACCAATTGGGCTACTTCTCCGCGATGGTCAACTTCGTCCTGCCCATCAACATGCTGATCATCGCGCTCGGACTCGCCTCCGCCAACCGCATCGCAACCTACTATCTCGATGACCGCCGCGCCTTCGTCACCCTTACACTCAAGCTGCTCGGGCTGACCATCGCGACGGGCGGCGCCGCCCTGGTGGCCGTCGTGCTCTTCGGCGAACCGTTGCTGCGCATCGTCTACACCCCCGAGTACACCACCTTCCAGTCCGAGTTTGTGATCGTCATGGCCGGCGGCGCCCTGCTCCTACTGGCCAGCCTCCTGGGCATTATCGTCACCAGCATCCGCCAATACTGGATACAGGTACCGATTCAGATCGCCGTCTTGGCCATGACGGCGGCAGTCGCCTGGTTGGCTATCCCAGACGACCCAGTAGGTGGTGGTGCCTGGACCTTCCTGGCACGCGGCGCCCTGCAGGCAGGCCTCTATGCCCTCGTGCTGGTGGTGGAAATAGTGCGTCCTCGTCGCGCGACACAGACAGAATAATCACCCGATAATCACCAATGCGGC